>RECT01000148.1 GCA_007693875.1 Spirulina sp. DLM2.Bin59 | reverse complement strand
GGGTTGCCCCGATTGGCTCCTTTTCCCTCCAGATTGCCCCAAAAACCCGGTTTCTTTCTATAATTCTCCCGCAGCCGCTAAAACCTCTCTGTATACATTAGCCCCAATCCGAAAATTAGCCTCTTCGATCAAACTATCCATAATGGGTTGAAGCAGAGAAATCAAACCTCGACGCTTCGCCACCAGCAAAATTCCCAGTAACCCCGTAATCGATAACCCCAAATCAACCGCCTTCCTACGTCCCAACCGTTCATCAATTAACAACGCCTCAGCATTCACTTCTAATGCCAAGGCGATCGCCTCTGATTCTCCTCGATCTAAATTGTGTTCACTTTCTAAAACCTCTACCCATTTTTGATTCATCGGTTGGCGAACCTCGATCCAATCCAACCCCAAAACCTCAAGAATGCGTGGATCATCCTCTCCGCCCCGCCGCAACTCCTGCATCACCCCTGAAGCAATCAACACCCGTCCATAAACTTGTTCTAATAGCCCTAGATAACCAGCGATCGCCAACCCACTTAAAGGAGAAGTATCACTCACAACAATCATAGCCATCCCTTATCCCTTAAATGCTCAATATCCTCATGAAATTCTGCCACATCATAATGAATATTAATGCCGCGTTCTGCAAGAATCCTTTGCAATCCAATCTGAGAAATATCTAGTAATCTCGCCGCCTTACCCAAGCTAATTTTATCCTGCTGAAATAACAACAAGACCAACTCCAAAATTAACTCTTGTTCAGAAAGACCACTAGCTTTAACAATTTCTTCGTAAATGACTAAGCTCATGCCTTCACCTTGAAAAAAGATTAATGACCACCTTGATCAAAAATAGACAGCACCCCCATCCCCCCAACCCAGAAACCGGGTTTCTTGCATCCCCTCCCTTTGATTAATCTCGTTACTTCTGCCAAGTAACGCTCCCCCGGAGGCTCCGCCTCCATCCCAGGCGGCAGAGCCGCCCGAAGCCCGTGCCACGGCAGAGCCATGGCACGAGGATAAACCCGGTTTCTTTGCCCCCAACATGTCATCTAACGTACCTCATAGCCAAATAAATTGGGATCAACCCCCTTTAAATTCAAATCCCCTAACCCGTATTCAGCCCAACGCAGATCCACCTGAGCCGCCATCGCCGGATCCGACTCCAACACTTCCCCCCAATCGTGATCCGTTTCTGGTGGGATTTTCGTCGTGGCATCGATGCCCATCCGCCCCCCTAAACCGATTTTCTCACTGGCAAAATCCAAACTATCAAAGGGCGTATCAGGCAAAATAAACACATCCCGCACCGGATCAACCTTAGAACTAATCGCCCACACCACCTGACGCGGATCGCGGATATTAATATCCTGATCCACCACCACCACAAACTTTGTATAGGTGAACTGCGGTAAAGCCGACCAAAACGCCAAAGCCGCCCGCCGCGCTTGCCCCGGATAGGCCTTATCAATGGCAATGATCGCCATTTTGTAACTGAGCGCCTCCATCGGTAAGAGGAAATCGGTGATTTCGGAAACCTGTTGGCGGAGGATCGGGGTATAGATGCGATTGAGGGCGATCGCCATCATCGCCTCCTCTTTGGGGGGCCGGCCACTAAACGTGGTGAGATAGATGGGATCTTGGCGATGGGTCATACAGTGGAACCGGATCAAGGGGGAATCCTCCACACCGCCGTAATACCCCATGTGATCCCCAAAGGGGCCATCGGGCAACACCTCACCGGGCGTAATCGTACCCTCTAGGACAAACTCCGCATCTGCCGGTACTTCCAGATCAACGGTTTTACACTTCGCTAACTTGACCCCACTCTCCCCGTATAACCCCGCAAACAACCATTCCGAAAGATCCACCGGGATCGGGGTCGCCGCCGCCATGATAATTAAAGGATCAACACCGAGGGCGATCGCCACCTCTAACTTTTTCCCCGCCTCCGCTGCTTTGCGCAAATGCCGCGCTCCCCCTCGCACCGATAGCCAATGCACCGTCATCGTTGTGGGGGATTGCAACTGTAAACGATAAACCCCCACATTGGGCGTTCCCGTCTCCACATCCTTGGTAATCACTAAACCGAGCGTGATAATTTTCCCCGCATCCCCCGGATAGGGTCGAATCAAGGGCAAAGTATTCAGGTCGAGATCTTCCCCCTCAATCACCACCTGCTGACAGGCCGGGAAAAAATCCCGCCCCGGTTTCGCCTTAACCACATCAAAAAGCAACTTACCAAAATCGATCGCCTGACTAATTTTCTTCGGCGGCTTCGGCTGTTGCAACATCCCCAACTTCCGCCCCAAATCCTCCAAATCGGCCAAATTCTCCCGATTCATCGCCCAACAAATCCGCTCCACCGTCCCCATTAAGTTGACAGCAACGGGAAACTGCGCCCCCTTGACGTTTTCAAACAACAGCCCCGGCCCACCAGCGGCCAGCATCCGGTTAGCAATTTCGGCAATTTCCAAATCCGGATCAACTTCTGCCGTAATCCGCCGCAGTTGTCCCCGCGCTTCTAACTGGGCAATAAATCCCCGTAAATCTCTGGCCATCGGTTTTGGTGAATCGTGATTATCGTTACTGTTAGTATAGCCCTCACCCTAAATCCTTCACCCTGGTTGGGAGTGGTATTTTTATCTAACTCCCCTTCTCCCCTTTTTGGGAGAAGGGGCTGGGGGATGAGGGCAATGACTTCACGGAGCCGGATAAGCCACCGCTGCCAAATCCACTAAACCATTGAGCAACGTCACCGCCGCCCCTACGCCCCCCTTCCGTCCACTGACGCGAATATTGGCAATCATCGAATCCTGAAGCCGTTCCTTCGCCACATCCACATCCATAAACCCCGCCGCCGCCGCAATCACGAGGGCCGGTTGAATCTCTTCCGCTTCAATCAATTCAATCAAGACATTTAACGCTGTAATCGATTGACCAATGACGAAAATCCCCTCCGGGTATTGGTTCGCTAAGGCCGCGATCCCCTGGGCAATGGGGCGACGGGGATCTTGGTTTTGGGGGGGAACCGCAGCAGCACAAAACACCGGATTAAAAAACCGCGCCTGGACAGCGGGGAGAATCCCCGTCATCACCATCGGCACATCGACAACGATCGCCGTCCGGGCCGCCAAAGCCGCCGCTCCCGCCAGCATCGCCCCTTCCGCAAAGCCCAACACCGCCCCATAGTCAAAGTCTCCCGTCGCATAAATCACCCGCCGCACCAGTTCGTATTCAGCGGGGTGAAAGCGATGGGGGCCAAGCTCGCGATCGACGACCGCTAACCCCTGCACATCGGTAATAGACCATTCCATAGTTTGGCTCTGGGCAGAAAAAACCTCCCTCCATTCTAGAAGCCTTCGGACGGATCACTCTCAAATGGGAAGAAAAGAGGATAGAGAAGAGAGGATAGAGAGAAATTGAGTTTTCCCCCTCACTCCCCACTCCCCACTCCCCACTCCCCACTCCCC
>RECT01000183.1 GCA_007693875.1 Spirulina sp. DLM2.Bin59 | reverse complement strand
GTTATCTCCGGTCACTCCCCCACCTCGGCGGATGCCAGGTGGGGGTCATTGAACGTTTAGAGGTGGTGGCGATCGCGATGGAGGGGGGTTAAATTCCAATCGGGGCGCAGATCCTTGGCGCGACCCAAATAAACATGATGCATCGCCCGTTGGGGTTGGGGGGTGTTGACATGGATCAAGACGCGAATACAGTGATCAAGGCTGCCTTCGATTTGCAGTTGCTGCACATCCAAAAGGGCAACATGATCCCAGTGGGGCCGCTCCCGGGCGATGGCCGCTGGAAAAATGGCGTTGAGATCCGGGGTCATCGTGAAGATGGCGCTGATCATCTCATCGGGGTCAAGCTCATTGCGGGCTTCAATTTCATCGATCAACTCCCGCACCGCCAGGCGGATCGCCTCAATGGTGTTTTCCTCCGTGGTGGTTGCCCCCCGAATTGCCCGCACTTTCCAGTCCACGCTAACTTCCTCCCGATGGCGATCGCGCCAGCTCTTAGGGTCGGTACAGCCATAGAGGCTGTCCAGACGTTACCAGTTCAAATTCTACCCAATCGAGGTAAGTCCCTAACCGCGACTTCGGTCGAGCCACCTGTCCCGACAGGAGACGGGTGAGGATCGGCTTTTTCTCCTCAATGGTATTCATTTTCACCTTTTCCGGGTCAAGTTCGGCCCATTCCGCCAACCAGCGGCGGGCTTCCTCTTCCGTACCGAGGCGATCCACTAATCCGAGGGCAAGGGCCTGCTCTCCGGTAAAAACGCGGCCATCGGCAAAACTTCGCACCACTTCAGCATCCAGATTGCGACCCTCGGCAACGGTGGCGACAAACTGCCCATAACTGCTGTCGATCAAGTCCTGAAGGATTTGCATTTCCTCTGGGGTGGTTTCCCGGTCGAAGGCGAGGATGTCTTTATAGGGGCCAGATTTAACGGTTTTGAAGGAAACACCGACTTTATCAAGGAGTTTTTCCAGGTTATTGCCCCGGAGGATCACACCGATGCTGCCGGTAATCGTGCCAGGGTTAGCCATGATCCGCTCGGCTCCTACGCCGATATACACGCCACCGGAGGCGGAAATATTGCCAAAACTAGCGACGACCTTCACCCCTTTGGCTTGAATATCCTTAAGGGCTTGATAAATTTCTTGGGAATCCCCGACGGTTCCCCCTGGGGAATCAATACGCAGGAGCAGGGCGGGGTAGTCTTCCTCTTCAACGGTTTTGAGGGCTTTGAGGACTCGTTTACGAGTTTCTGCGGCGATCGCCCCCGTGATTTCAATGCGGGCAATTTGCTTGCGCTTCTTGGGCTTAAACGGCCAAATCATAGGGTGTGGGCTAAGGGTGAGTAAAGAATAGTCTTTGATTATACCCGTGGGGAAATGGCCATGGGGGAGGGAGTGGGGGCGATCGCGCTCACCCCCGCCAGCGCAACTTGTCCCCCATCAGCCCCAAAACCGTTTTAATAATCAGCCGGGTATTGAAGATCTGCCAGGCTGACGATCCCCACAGTCCTTGCATCACTAACCCAATACCCCGCAGGTAATGACCTTGATGCCAGGCAACACTGGCTAAACCTGCCATCGCATAATAACGGGCAATGGGATTCTCCATCTGTTTTGCCAAAGCTAAGGCAGTTTGGCCTCGTTCTGCCGCTATTGCAGTTTTGCCCAGCACACTATAACAATGGGTTAACACCGATAACGTAGTCACTGTTCGCAAAGAACTTTTGATGGATTGGGCAATTTCATAAGCTTGTTCCAAATACTCAATAGCAGCTTGAGGATTTTTAAGCTTGAAGTAATATAAAGTACCAAAATTATGAAAAACATTGTGTTCTGTGTGATAGTCATACTTTTGTAGGGTGTCATTGCGCGTACATTTGTCTTTAATTTGTTGACAGATTTTTATGGATTTATGATAAAAGTCTATGGATTTTTGATAGTCATTAATCAAGGCAAAGCATCGGCCCATCAATTCATAAGCTCTCACTTGTTGATGCAAACTCAAATTTTGGGCAAACTCGGGATCAGTTTTCACCAAAAAATCTTTAATTTTTCGGTATTGGCAAGACACAGACCAAGCACTGAGCAAACCTTGAATTGCTAGGGACTTCATTTTTTGATCACCCATGGCTTCAGCACATTCTAAGGCATCTTGAAACTGTTGGAGCGATCGCTGCCAATCAAACCAAAGATCATAGGCATCACCTAACCCAAGCAATGCAATTAGTTTTTGGGATGAAATTTGATATTTTTCCGCACAATCCAATTGTTTTAAATGACATCGAATCGATTTATCTTTATCATGGCTACGATAGTTAAAGCCCAATCCTTTCCATGCCAGGCATTCATACTCATAATTCTTCGTTTTTCGGGAAATTCTGAGCTGAGTTTTATGATGTTGAAAAGATTTTCGAGTTTGACCCAAGAGATAAAAAATATAACCTAAGCCATTCAAGCAAAGACAATCTATTGAATGATCAATTTTATTGAGCAACTTTTGATAAATTTCGAGCTGCTGGATATAGTAGCCCCAAGTTCCCAGCTTTTCATGTAAAGCCTCGCCATCAATGGGAGTACAAACCACTTGATAAGCCTGCTGCCATAGAGATAGTTCACACAAATGATAAAACGCCTCTAGATAGCCCTCTACCCGCTCTAGATCAGAACAGCCCTCCCTTGGCTCGTAAATATTTAACCAGTAAAAAACATAGTCAATGTGGGCTTGTTCCCAAGCATTTAACGTTCTCAACTGGGTTGGCGATCGCCCCGTTATTGTCTCAGTCTGAGCAGTGGGATAATCAGCAACAAATTCTACAGGGCATAAAACCAACTGCCCCACCGCATCGTAACGAATATGGGGTAAGTCTAATTCAGCCAGCTCGGTGATTTTGAGAATTGTTTGTGTCGCATTCATAAGCTCTTGACCGGAACTTGGACAATTTCTTCAACCTGGGGCAACGCATCAAGGGCAATCCTCCGAATTAGACTATGTAATTGATACTTCACTCGATCATTTTGTTGCACAGCATTAATTAAAAATCGCCGCTGCAACAATTCAAAAGCCGCTTCTTGGGCTTCTATGGGAAAAGTACGAATCTGAAAAAGCCAGGCTTTCCGCTCCGTGGGAATCCGCGCCACAGCATTTTTACAAAGCAATAAACCCGCGATAGAATTCGCTGCATAGAGCCGTTGAAATGTTTTTTCCACCCGTTGCTTCACTAAATCCTTGAGGCGAACCGTATAGCGATCTAATCGGGGCTGATCCGTTCGCGCCTCCAATTGGGGATCAGCCTTCATCACCTCAACCCGTTCAATTTCCTCGCCATACTCCGCCCAATAGGCCAAAATTGACCCATAAAAAGGAGCATCACTCATTTCCCCGGCAATCACTTGCAGGGCCAAAGGATGGCCTTCATAGATGGCAATAATCCGCTGAAGATAATCCTCCTCAGTCGGGGTC
>RECT01000244.1 GCA_007693875.1 Spirulina sp. DLM2.Bin59 | reverse complement strand
TTAAGTCCGGTCGATGAACCAAGAATCCCCGTCGCTTCAGCGCGGGGAGTGTCAATGAAGGGTTCAATAAGATTGAAAGGCATATGGGCGTAGGCTAAATTATTGGTCTGTCCTGCGGCAAATGGCCCGGTATAAACACCATAGGGAGTGATGAGTGTCCCAGTGGAATTTTTTAGGACCGAACCATCATAGTTTCCAGATACATTCCCCCCTGTCACACTAATCGTAACTTGCGCTGCAATGGGTGCAGTGCCGATTAATATTGAACCCAAACCAATACCAGTAGAAAGAGAAAGAGCGACACATTGAGTTAAAAAAAGTGGCTTCATTGTTTTTAGCATGTTGGAATTTTCAATGGCAACAATAGGGGCAACATCGTCGGAGGAGAGCTGCGGAAGTGGATAGTACACCTGAGGGCTGAATGGATTCGTTGGCCAAGCCTCCCGCAGGGAATAGCCCGGCCGCTTACCCTATGACTCCGCAGCAAAGTATCCTTCAGGGATCACACCGCATCCGGATCAATCGAAAAATAAACAAACAAAAACACCGGATGAGCCAAATGCTCACCCGGCAAAACCTGAACTCAGCCAGTGAATATTTTGCGATGAAAGAATAGTCTTGCGTCGCGGGTGTAGATTCCCCTAAACCAAGAGCGACTTCTCCCCCTCCCCTACAGCCATCAGCATTTCAGCCAACGACCCGCCCCACTGAGGGGCAACGCAGGAGCGCAAAGAAACACAAATTTCTGGTGATCGGAGAATATCAAAACGGGAAAATAATCAAACAGCAATAGATCGAAAAACCCTAGATGCGAATAGAATTGCGAATGTAGCAATTCTAATAACCCTCGTCAAGACAATGTGATCAAACTCACACCGCCAGCCATGGCGATCGCGATCGCCCCCATCCCAGTACAAATACCCCATATGAGGTCAGGGGAGAGCATCCCGGCATAGTGCGTTACGGCGGAATGAAGGTTAATCCGTGGGAGTTTGTCATTCATCGCTGCTGATCGCGCTCTACTTTTACTTGGGGGGCGATCTCACACCGCATCCGGATCAACTCCCAACTCCCGCAACCTCGCCCGCAACCGCTCCACTTCCATGTTTGCCTGCTCGGCCCGTAGTCGCTCCTGTTCCCTCGGCAGCAAAACTAACTGCTCATTGGGAAAATAGAACCGCAACCAATCCGTTGTTTCCTGCAACACTTGACCCTGCCAAATTCCCAACCATAGCCCCAAGGCCTCACACCATAACCATCCTCTTTCATTGGGCTGTAACGTCACAAACGCATTCCCTTGCCGCTGCCAACCTTGCAGCGAATTAGCATTAAATGGG
Source organism: Spirulina sp. DLM2.Bin59 (assembly GCA_007693875.1). Lineage (GTDB taxonomy): Bacteria > Cyanobacteriota > Cyanobacteriia > Cyanobacteriales > Spirulinaceae > Spirulina. The sequence continues at coordinate 2,123 of RECT01000244.1, read as the reverse complement.
TCAAATACAAAATAATGGCTGGTGCTAAAACGTTGTTCGTAAATCTCTTTTTTGGTGGTGAGATCAATTTCTGCGGTTGAGGGTGACATTAACTCCACAATTACATCCGGATACTTTCCATCCTCCTCCCAAATTACCCAACCTTGACGCTCTTTTTTGCCATCCACATTGAGTGCCACAAAAAAATCTGGGCCGCGAAAATCGCGGTTTTTAATCTGTGCCAGGCTGTAATAGACAAACATATTACCGCTGGCATAAAAGTCCTCACGGGGTGCGAGGGCTGCATAAACCGAGTCGATGAGTAAATTCATCGCAAGACGGTGACGGTTACTTTCCAAGGGAACTCCATCATCAAAAACGAGATCGGTGGGGGGCAACTCCGGAACCCAGATGCCGGATTCGGTTGGTGTTGTGGAGGGAGTGGGCGGAGTCATGGGGTTTACTCCAGTTATTTTGCACTACTGCGATTCTAGCGTGGAATCGGCATAGCCAGCCCTAGAGGGTTCCCTGATTAAACGGATCGGTCATTTTTTCCCAGAAGATCAAACTGGGGTATAAGGTAGCCTTTAGTCTCCCTGCCTGGGTTGCTTTCCCAATGCACCAGGATGATCCTCAAGTTCATTTACTCCCCCTTTTTGTCCAATCATGACCGCACCGCCAACGCTCCCGATTCTCCGCTTACCGCGTCAGTTGAGTGTGTTAGAAATTTGGGGGTTTGCCCTCAGCGGCCTGTTGCTGTGGCTCGGGCCGGCTCCTGCCATGAATGCGGCATTGGGGCCCCAAGCGATTTGGGTGTGGATACCGGCGGCGATCGCCGGCATTCTCCTCAATCTCCAGGTGAAACGCCTGGGCCATTATCTGCCCAATATGTCCGGGGGAACCCCCAACTACACCACCCATCTCCTCCGTCGTCATCCCTTTCTAGCCCGCTATGGGGCCATTGGTTACTTTCTCGGCTGGGTTTCCGTACCCGCCATGAATAGCATTATCCTCACGGAACTGATTGCCGCCCAACTGGAACCCCTGGGGATTGCCTGCCCGGAAACCCTCTTAAAAATCATGTTTACCGCCATTCCCTTCATGGTGGCCTTGAGCGGAACCCGGGCCTTGGGGATTTTGCACCTTTGTTTTGTCGTGCCAGCGGTGGGGTTTATGGTGGTGCTCTGTACCCAAGGGTTGGGGTGGTTGGCGATCGCCCCCCAAAGTCCGGACTTTTTCCCTGGGGCCTGGGGCAGTTTTTCCCTACCCCTGTGGGCCAAATGGTTTTTCCTCGCCGTCTATGCCGCCTATGGTTGTGAAACCGCCTCCTCCTTCATCGCCGATAATCGCAAACCGGCGGCCTCCCTACGGAGCCTAACCTTTGCCGCTGTGTTATTGCCCATCGTTTATATCGGCGGCTCTTGGTTATTAATGCGGTTAGCCACAGATCCCGCCCTCGGGAGTAATGCCTTTTTGCAGTTAACGGCGGTGGCCCTGCCGGTGTGGGGGCCTTGGGCCAGCTTGGTGGTGACGTTTTTGATTGCGTCGGCCTGTTTGCTCAGTTCGGCAACAGCGGTGAGCAATACCGCTCGCCTCCTCTATCAAATGGCCCTTGATGGTTATCTTGCCCCCCTGTTTGCGGTGGTTTCCCGTCAGGGGGCCTTTGGGCCGGGGGTCTTGTTTACCCTAGCTTTAAGTCTGCTCTGCCTACTGTGGGGCAATGTGGCCTCGGTGGTGATGGTGACGGGGACGGGGTATCTCTGCGGCATGATTGCCATTCATTGGGGCCTATGGTTGCGACGACGGGATCCAGAGGTGTTTTTGCCCCGCTGGGCCTTGCTATTTTGTGGGGTAGAAATTTTTGTTTTGATCGTTGGGGGGCTGGCTTGGAGTGTGCCTGAGCTGTTGTTAGGCCTGGCTTTGCCCTTAGCGGTGCTGGGTTTAGATCGCTTGATTGCCGTGATGCCCCTTGGGCCTTTCCAGGTGCAATGGTGGGTGCGGCTTTATCGGGTCAAATCCTCGCAGGATTTTAAAAATTTTCTCGCCATTCAAATTTCCGTCTTGATTGGCTTAATTTCCCTCGCCACCCCCGTGGGCTGGTGTTCCTATCCCCCACCGCCGGGGGAGCCCCTGGGGCCGCAGAT
>RECT01000431.1 GCA_007693875.1 Spirulina sp. DLM2.Bin59 | reverse complement strand
CCCCCTCCATAGGCAATTACTGAAAACCTATCGCGGTGTTAGCCCGATGGTGAGCCGTCATCTGGTGGCCATGGCGGGCCTCGATCCCCAACAATCCACCCATAGCCTTACCCCTAGGGAATGGGATCAACTGTGGGCACAATGGCAGCAATGGATCGAAATCCTCGATACGGGAGCATTTACCCCCACCCGCCTACCGGACGGTTATCGCGTCTTACCCGGTACAGAGGGCGAGCCGGTGGCGTTACAGGTTTTGATCGACGAATACTACAGCCAACAGGGAGAACAGCAAGCCTTTCAACAACTCCACCACCAATTGAGCCAAACGGTGAAAACCCGCTTGGAAAAATTGCGGCAAAAAGCGGCCACCTTCCGCGATCGCCTCACCCAATCCGCCGATGCTCAGGTTTACCGCGATCGCGCCGATCTACTCATGACCCATCTCCACCGCTGGCAACCGGGGGCGAAAAAAATCAGCGTCCCCGACCTCACCACGGGCAAATCCGTCAACATCCGCCTTAACCCTGAAAAAACCGGCCTGCAAAATGCCCAAGCCTTCTACAAACAGCATCAAAAACTGAAGCGGGCCCAAAGTGCCGTAGTTCCCCTGTTGGCGGAGGTGGAGGGGGAGATTGCCTATTTAGAAAATATTGAAACGGCCTTAGCGGGCGATCGCTATCTGGGCCCCGATGATTTGATCTCCCTGGCGGAAATTCGCAGCGAGTTAATTGAAGCGGGCTATTTAAACGCCGGGAAAGACCGCCCAGTGATCCCCAATCCCTCCCAACCCCGCCGCTATCCTTCCCCTTCTGGGTTTGAGGTGTGGGTGGGGCGCAACAATCGCCAAAATGATCACCTCACATTTCGCACCGCTGGGGAATACGATCTGTGGTTCCATGCTCAGGAAATTGCCGGGAGTCATGTGCTGTTACGGTTGCCGCCGGGAGCCGTTGCCGATGGGGAAGATTTGCAATTTGCGGCCAACTTGGCGGCCTACTACAGCCGCGGCCGCCATAGTGATCAAGTTCCTGTGGTCTACACTCAGCCGAAGTTTGTGTATAAACCCAAGGGAGCTAAACCCGGTGTGGCCATTTACAAACGGGAGCAGGTGTTATGGGGGCGATCGCACCAGGCCGAAGCGTTTCTTGCGTAGGAGTGAGAAGTGAGAAGTGGGAAGTGGGGGGTTGCTCGGTCGAGATGGTGCGTCAGACTGGATCAATTAACCTATTGACCGTGGGTTTTTGTCTGACGCACCATTCACGGGCTCTATCCTCTCTTCTCTATCCTCTTTCCTCCTTAAAAATCCCCAACCTGGGAGCGGGATTTAGGGTGAGGGCAAAACCCGATCGCCAAAATTTTTTTTGAAAGGTTTGTCAATCCTGCTACACTTATTCTCGTAAAGAAATATTACAGGCATCGCCCCCAACGCGACTTGCTTGGATTTTCTCGACAAAACGACAGACGAAGAGTTTATTAGCCTACAGCTCGCCTGTAGGCTGTTTTGTTCAACCCCCCACGGCAGCTAAATGGGCGGCGATCGCCCGCTCCAACACCTGCCCCAACACCATCGCCACCCAATCAATATCAGCGGCCGTCGTCTGCCGCCCCAGGGAAAAGCGGATCCCCGTTTGGGCCTGCCTGGGCCCATAGCCCATGGCGGCAAGAATCGGGCTAGGAGCCGCCTGGCCACTGTGGCAGGCAGAACCGGCACTAATGGCAATCCCCGCTAAATTCATCTGCCGCACCAATTCCCGCCCCGTCAGCGTTGGCGGCACATCCCGCAACACAAAACTGAGGTGATGGGGGAGGCGGTGGTTAAAGTTGCCCGTGGGGATGAGGTGGGGATGGTGGCGCAATTGGGCCAGGAGGCGATCGCGCAATTCCCCTAACCGCGTCGATTCCGCCCCTAACCGCTCCGCCGCCAAAGCCGCCGCCACCCCTAACCCCGCCAAAGTGGGCACAGCCTGGGTTCCCGATCGCAATTTTCCCTCCTGACCCCCTCCCGCCAACAGGGGAACCAGTTCCACCCCTGGCCGGATATAGAGTGCGCCGGAACCTTGGGGGCCATAGAACTTATGGCCCGATAAAGAAAGTAAATCCACCCCCAACGCCTGAACATCCACCGGCAACCGCCCCACCACCTGCACCGCGTCGGTGTGAAATAACGCCCCATGGCGGCAGGTAATTTGGGCTAGCTCGGCGATCGCCTGGAGCGTCCCCACCTCACTTTGACCATAAATCATCGACACTAAAACCGTATTGGGCCGCAACGCCGCCGCCAAATCCAAAGGATTCACCCACCCCGTCCCATCCACCGGCAACACCGTCAATTGCCAACCCCTTGCGGCCAATTGCCGAGCGGGAGCAGCGATCGCATCATGCTCCACGGCAGAAATAATTAAATGCTGGGGGCGATCGTAACCATGGGCCACGCCAAAAATCGCCAAATTATTGGCTTCCGTTCCCCCCGATGTAAAGACCATCGTTTCCGGACTGGGGGCCTGGATCAGTTGCGCCAGTTGCCAACGGGCCGTTTCCACCGCCAAAGCCGCCCGCTCCCCCCAATGGTGGAGACTGGAAGGATTGCCCCAGGCCGTTAAAGCCTGGCGTTCCATCGCTGCCACAACCATCGGATCGGGGGGAGTTGTGGCACTGTAATCGAGATAAACTTGCATGACTTCTTCCCTAACTTGCCCTAACCGCCGGGTTTACAGACATTGTAGTCTTCATGGGAAATCACCGCTTCAGGAACCACAAGACTGCCGTGATCCCGACAAAGGAGCCGATAATGGCGCGTCACTGGAATGCTAATCACAAAGCGATTGTGGCGCAGTCGCTTGCCCTTATAGCGGCGATAATCCTGTTGTTCCTGGAGGCCATTGATAATGTGGCGAGCCTTAATCACGACATTTTTCGGCAGATGGGTGAGGTCAACGACATCCTCCCTAAAGGTTGCAGCCCATTGCGCTTTTTCCGATTGCTTCTCGTTGCGGGCCTCTGCTTCTTGGGCGCAACGATGACAGACTTGACCTTGGCCACGATGACCACAGGGAAAAAGTTTTCGTCGTTTCGCCTTCGCCATTGCTCTGTCCGGTGGGGGGAGAAGATCCCGGCGTTGTGGTAGATTACGGCGGGGATCGTGATTCCATTGTGACCGATTTTCTGGCCAGATCACCAGTGGGGCCCCAATATTGCTCAGAAAAGACCCGTGGAAAACGTTGCCGAATACTATTGCGCCTGTTGCGGTGAAGTTAATTCAACTTGGGTTGATCTGAGCCAAGGCTTCACCCAGTCCTACATTGAGGATTGCCAAGTCTGTTGCCGCCCCAACACCCTCTACGTCACCGTTGATGAGGAAAGTTTAACGGTGAACATCACCACGGATTTTCTTGAGTAGGGGCCAAAAGTCTTGCGCCCCCACACCCATGAGTCATCCTCCCCTATTCCCCTATTCCCCTATTCCCCTATTCCCCTATTC
>RECT01000470.1 GCA_007693875.1 Spirulina sp. DLM2.Bin59 | reverse complement strand
CCAAGCTCAATCAATTGGAGGAACCGCCCCCCTTGCCGCCGGAATCTCCCCCCTTACCCTTAGAATCTGCACCTTTAGAATCTACTGCTGTACCCCGTTTAGAACTGCTCCAACAGGCCTACCGCACCAAATTGGGCCGCAATCTCGTCGCCCAACAAATCGCCAAACATCCCGAATGGGGTTACGAGATCGTTGAGGATCAAATTGTTGATCTTTATCCGTTTTGATCTTTAGGCATGGGTTCTGAGGCGCGAATCTGGTTGAGTTTGCCGTTTTCTGATGTGATCCGAATTCCACCCCAGTGGAGCTTTTCTCGCAGGGTTTTATAAAAGGAATGGTTGGGACGGAGAATGATGAACTTAGCTTGACATTCCGCCATGCGAATACTAATCCGCTGCCCCGGCCACAATTGCGACGCGAGCACCCCATCATTCCACAACTTCGTATATAACTGCACATCCCCCAAAGGCCAAACATTAATCACCGAGCCGGGAGGAACCACAATCGGCCGCGTTGATAGACTAAGGGGACAAATGGGGGTAATGGCGATCGCATCCATCCCTGAATGTAAAATCGGCCCATTGGCCGAGGCATTGTAACAGGTGGAACCCGTCGGCGTTGAGATAATTAAGCCATCCCCATGATACTGATCCACCACCTCACTATCAATTTCCATTTCTAAAATCGATGTGGGCATCCGGTCAATACTGGCGGGCTTAATACAAATTTCATTGAGGGCCAGAAAATGATCACTAGCCCGCTGGGGATTGAGGCGATCGCCCTCCACCAAATAAGCCTGCAACATCATTCGCCGCTGCACCGCATAGCGGTCATTGAGCAACCGTTGCCACACTGCTTCGGAGTCCTGAAAAACCTCAAACGGCTCCGTTAAAAAGCCCAAATGTCCCCCCACATTCACCGCTAAAATCGGCGTTCCCACCGGTGCCAAATTGCGAGCCGCCGCCAACGTTGTTCCATCCCCCCCCAGGACAATACCCAAATCAATGCCATGACTAATGGAAGCCAAAAACACTGGATAGGGGTTATCATTGGGGCCACTGGGGCCCACCAACACATGACAACCCAGTTTCTCCAGTTGGCGGGCACAGGTTTCTGCCCATTCTTGGCTGAGGCGATGACCCGCTTTGTGGATGATGATGACTTGCTTTAATTGCATAGGGGATGGGGAGTAGGGAGTGGGAAGGAAAGAGGGGAGAGTAGGGAGTGGGGAGTAGGAAGGAAAGAGGGAAGAGGAGAAAGGAAAGAGATGATCTTCACTTCTCACTTCTCACTTCCCACTTCCTACTTAAGAAGCAAGTTTCAACGTCTGAATACTTTTCTGAAACTGCGGTAGCCGTTGCTGGAATTCACTGGCGGGGGTGGCGTAGGTGACGATCCAAAAGGTATCTTTGGCCTGAATGAGATAAAACAGTTGCCTCACCTCTACATCATTATCGGCAGTAATGACCCCCACGATCTGTCCTGCTGGATATGGGCCTACTTGAGTCAGGCCTTGGCTTTCAATTTTGTAGGCTTGGCTTAAATGGTTGCTGGCTGCCCGGACATATTCTTCGAGGGAAACCGCTTCGGGTACACGCTCGGCGGCAATGGTGACGTTGGTTAAAAAACCGGCACTGACGTTTTTGCCATCGAAGGCCAAGAGGGCGATCGCCTCTGGGTTGGCTTCAATGGCCGCAAACCGTTCGGCATAATTGGGGTTGATCTGATTAAGCTTGGCTTTGAGTTGGGCAAATTCTGTTCCTGGATTGCCGCCGGTATAGTCCGGGGGGAGGGCAAGGCGGACACCATTGCCCTCAATGGTCGTCCAGTCTGGGTCGGGGGGTTCATTATCCTCGCTATCCAGTGGGTTGGCATCGGCTAAGGGGAAAGGCGGTAGGGGAGAAGGGCGAGCGGAGGAGCGATCGCTTAGAATGGGGCGATCGCCATCGGGTAACGTTCCCCGTTGCCCGGTTTCTGCGGCTGTGTCGGTTTCCTCCGCCCCTGGCCCCTGGCTACAACCGACAGTAACAATCAGGAGCATCCCCATCAGTAGCCCCTGCCAACGTGATAACGCCATAACTTTCCTCAACCTGCGGTCTTTGTGTGATTCTAGCGACAATTGCAACCCACAGCAGCAGCAGATCCTATACAGTGACCCAACAAGTGGGAGATAATGGGGGCGCTTAAGCTTCCCAATACTTTCCCGATATTTTATGAAATTTGTCTTGACTCGTTATTGGCCCACCGCTTGCTTGATGGGTCTTGCCTTCGTCGGGTTCAGCACATTTGCCGCCACCGCAGCCCCCCTCTGCGCCACGGATGACACCCCCATGTCTCAGCAAAAACAACAATGTCAACGGCCTATGCTAACAGCAGGTGAAAGCCGGACAGACACCCTCACCAACCGCGATATTCCCACGGGCGATGGGGGCTTTTTTCGGGATTATGAGATTGTCGCGCAAAAGGACGATAACCTGCTGATTGATTTGAGATCCAACGAGTTTGATACTGTAGTTTCACTGTTGCGGCCCGATGGGACGCTGATGGGGGAAAACGACGATCGCCCCGGTGGGGGAACGGATTCGCTGCTCTTTATGCCCATTGAAGAAGGCGGCACATATATTATCCGGGTGCGGGCCTTTGGGGAAACCGGCGGGGGGCGGTTTACGTTGCGGGTCTCTCGTTTGGTGGAGGCTTCAGGCAGTAATCCTGCCGGTCGTCCCGCCCCCAACAATCGCCCCATCCCTGCGCCCACGAGTCTCCCCAATTAGCCCGATGGTGCTCTGTTTAACCGCAGCTCACACCGAAGCCCTTTGCGTCCATAGCCAGCAAGCCTACCCCGAGGAATGCTGCGGTGTTTTGCTGGGGCATTGGGTGGCGGGGGATGGGATTGTGGTGGAGGTGGTGGCGATGGCGAATGTTTGGGGTCAGGGAGATCTGGGGGATTTGGCGGCCTTGGGCGATCGCGATGGCACCGATCGCCGCCGGAATTTTGCCCTTGATCCCCAGGCTTTTTTAGAGATCCAACGCACCGCCCGCGATCGCCAGCAATCCATCCTCGGCATCTACCATTCCCACCCCGATCACCCGGCGGTTCCCTCAGAATTTGATCGGGCGATCGCCTGGCCCGAATACCACTACCTCATCCTTGCCATTGACCAGGGGGAAAAGGTGACGATGAAAAATTGGCAATTGGATGATCAGGGATATTTTCAACCGGTTCCCCTCCATTTGGCCAATCCTTAAGCCAGCGATCGCGCTCCAGGGCATCCCGTTGGCGGTGGGTGGGGATTTCTAAGAGGCGAATTCCCGCCTTGGGCAAGGTGGCAATGGCCGTGATCAGCATTGGCCAATCGGTAATCCCTTGATAATCCACCCCATAGGCCCCACAGAGCCGTTCGAGATCCACCCCTTGGGGCGTGGCGAAAAACTCCGTATAGGGGGGGTCAAATTGGGCAATGGGCAAATGTTCAAAAATGCC
>RECT01000258.1 GCA_007693875.1 Spirulina sp. DLM2.Bin59 | reverse complement strand
CCCCGTCACCATTTCCAAAGCCCCCAAGCTCACCGGTGATAAATCAATGGTGAGGGTGAGGTTGAGGTCTGCTACCTGAAGCCAGGGCCAAACCAGATGGATGTTGCCCTGGCTCCACACCGCTGCCAGGGCAATGGAGCCATGAACGAAGGACAACAAGGTCATGAAAATATTGAGGTAAGCCGCCGGCCGCGGGCCGGTGCGTCGGATAATCCCCAAAGACCAAGGCAGGGTGAGAATGGCCCCAATTACCCCGTAGATGGGGATGAACCAGGTTGTCGAAAATAAGAATTCAACCATAGGGGGCAAGGGGGATGAGGTGCAAAGGGACGGGTAAAGCCCAGAGGGGATCGCCCCCATTGACCCGGAATTTGGGGGGATTTTTAAGGTTTTTTAACATTAATTCACAATACTCAGGGGTTCATGGTGCAGCTCGGTGTTGATCGGGGCCATGGCCAGGGGCGATCGCCCCCTCCTGCTCAGTGAAGCAGAATCCTTAGCAAAACTTGCTGTGATTTTCCCTAAAAAAAGCCTAAAAATTCCGGTCCCGTTTTTGTTGAGTTTCAAGTCAACAAAATGGACAAAGACGACGCAAGATCATCGCTGACGCCAAAAAGATCAATCTTAAAGTGATTATAGGGCAAGCTGTACCGTCCACAGGTTGGGACTTGACGGCTGCCAGTTTTCAGGCCATCCCCTCGGGTTGACTCATTAATTTTTATTAACTATCGGATTTAAAAAAATCATAAAGATTTATATTGTCAAAGGTGCAAAGGTTGCTTATGCTTTTGAATGGGTCAAGAATTGAACATAATCAAAACCGTTCTGAAATGGGCTTGAGGCTCCCTGTCTCTCGTTTATTCAGTACCTTTGATCTGTGACGTTCTCGATTCCTAGCCACAACCTCAAGAATTTAGCCTCAAGGATTGGATTAGCCCGAGAGGGTTTTGGGTTCTTTTCCTGAACTGCCGCTCTCATTTAACCCGCTAATCTCGCTCAAGAGTATGAGCTGCTACGAACGCGCCGCCCTTTGATCGCCAAGAGAGTTTCCGAGCCGGTCTCGCAATTCTTCGGGAGTTGTGGGAGTTTTAGCCATTTGCAATGCCATTATTCTGTAACGAAGGAGCTTGAACAATGCCAATTGCGGTAGGAATGATTGAAACCCTCGGGTTTCCCGCTGTCGTTGAGGCAGCAGATGCCATGGTGAAGGCTGCTCGCGTCACCTTGGTGGGCTATGAGAAAATTGGCTCTGGGCGGGTCACTGTAATTGTGCGGGGCGATGTTTCCGAGGTTCAAGCCTCCGTCTCCGCTGGCATTGAAAACGTCAAGCGGGTCAATGGGGGCGAGGTGCTCTCGACCCACATCATTGCCCGTCCCCACGAAAACCTAGAGTATGTCTTACCGATTCGCTATACCGAAGAAGTAGAACAGTTCCGGACTTACTAACCGTAGTTGTTCACCCCTTGGGGATGTGAATTTTAAAAACCTTTACATTTGGAGTTACATTATGTCGATTGCTGTTGGAATGATTGAAACCCTTGGGTTCCCCGCTGTGGTGGAAGCGGCGGATGCGATGGTGAAGGCCGCCCGCGTTACCCTGGTGGGCTATGAAAAAATCGGGACAGGTCGGGTGACGGTGATTGTGCGCGGGGATGTCTCTGAAGTGCAAGCCTCTGTTTCCGCCGGGATTGAAAATGTCAAACGGGTGAACGGTGGTCAGGTGCTCTCGACCCACATCATTGCTCGTCCCCACGAGAACTTGGAATATGTCCTGCCGATTCGCTACACCGAAGCGGTGGAACAGTTCCGTGAAAGTGTGAACCCGACGCTCCGCCGCTAAGAGCATGCAGATTGCCCAAGTGAGAGGCACGGTAGTCAGTACCCAAAAATTGCCCGCAATGACCGGCGTTAAGCTGCTGTTGTTGCAGATGATTGACCATGATGGCAACTTGCTCCCGCGCTATGAGGTAGCCGCTGATCAAGTTGGAGCTGGAATGGGGGAATGGGTTTTGGTCAGTCGTCGGGCGATCGCCCCTCAGCCTATGGGCGCAACGGAACAACGGCCCGTGGATGCCATGGTGATTGGCATTATTGATACCGTCTCTGTTGATAAGGGTTTGCTTTATCGCAAGTAGGCGATCGCTGCCCTAGGGCACATTCCCCATCCATATTATTTATTGAAACGCGAGGCAAAACAGCATGGTCGTTCGTCGGCGGGCGGCTCCCCCCACTCCTTGGTCTAGAGATTTAGCCGAACCCCAAATTGATCCATCTTCCTATGTTCACGAATCTTCCCGTGTCATCGGTGATGTACGAATGGGTGCCCATGTTTTAGTGGCTCCCGGCACGTCAATCCGCGCTGATGAGGGATTTCCCTTCCACATTGGCTCCGGCACCAATCTTCAAGATGGGGTCGTAGTGCATGGTTTAGAAAAGGGCCGCGTCCTGGGTGATGATGGCAAGAGCTACTCCGCATGGATCGGTTCCGATACTTGTATTACCCACATGGCCCTGATCCATGGGCCGGTGTATATCGGGGATAACTGCTTTATTGGGTTTCGCTCAACGGTGTTCAACGCCCGTGTTGGCAACGGCTGCATTGTGATGATGCATGCCCTGATCCAGGATGTTGAAATCCCCGCCGGTAAGTACATCCCCTCCGGAGCGATTATTACCAACCAGCAGCAGGCAGATCGCTTACCGGATGTCCATCCAGATGATGAGGCCTTTGCCCGTCATGTGGTGGAGGTCAACGAAGCCCTATTAACGGGGTATCAATGTGCGGATGACCCCACTTGCCTGCTTTCCGTCCGCAACAAAACCCAGCCCCGGGCCATGGCTAATGGCCCAATCTCCCATGCTGACGATCACGATTTGGTAGGAGCTATGAGTTTGAGTCCAGAAACAGTAGAGCAGGTGCGATCGCTCCTGCGCCAAGGCTACAGCATTGGCTTAGAGCACGCCGACCAACGGCGCTACCGCTCTAAATCTTGGCTGACGGCAGAGTCCATCCAGGGCAGCCGTGAAGATCAGGTGCTGGCGGCCTTAGAATCCCGCTTAGGTGAATTTTCCGGTGAGTACGTTCGGCTGATCGGCATTGACTCCAATGCTAAACGCCGGGTTTTAGAAGAAATTATCCAACGTCCTGACGGAACTGCCCCCACCCGCACCCGCACCAACAAGGTGGTGCGGGCGAAAACCCCCAGTACGCCCAAGGCCAACGGCAGCCTCAAGGGAGATGTTGCAGAGCAAGTCCGCAACCTCCTGCGCCAGGGCTATCGCATTGGCACGGAGCACGCCGATCAACGGCGGTATCGTTCCAAATCTTGGCTGACCTGTCCCCAAATCAGGGCTACCCGTGAAGCGGATGTACTCGCAGAGTTGAACCACTGCTTGGCGGATCATGCCGGGGAATATGTCCGGTTGATTGGCATTGATGCCAATGCGAAGCGACGGGTGGCGGAAATGATTATTCAACGCCCCGGAGAGAATGGCACCGCTACCGCTAGTTATGGGGGCAATGGTGCTGCGGCTCGCAACGGCTCCGCCACTACAGTGGAGGGGGATACGGTGCAACAGGTGCGCGATTGGCTCCGCCAAGGCCTGGCGATCCGAGCTGAACATGCCGATGCCCGTCGCTACCGCTCTAAATCCTGGCTCACCTGCGAAGGTTTTACCGCCACCACTGAAAGCCAAATTATGGGACAAGTGGCCCAAATTCTCGCCGATTGTCCGGGGGAATATGTGCGGCTCATCGGTGTGGATCTCAATGCGAAACGGCGCATTGGCAATATCATCATCCAACGGCCGGGCAATGGCTCTACTGCTAGTCCGGCAACAAAGGGTCGCGCTGCGGCTCCTGCTCCGAGTAATGGCTACAGCAATGGTAATGGTGCTGTCCGTACCGGTTTAGCGCCGGAGGTGCAAAACCAAGTGCGTAACCTGCTGCGTCAGGGCTACACCATTGGCACAGAGCATGCTGACAAGCGCCATTTCCGGGCCAAGTCTTGGCAACCCTGTGCGCCCATTCAGTCCACCCGTGAGGCGGACGTCTTCAGCCATTTAGAAGGCTGCTTGGCGGAGCATGCGGGGGAATATGTGCGATTGTTGGGGATCGATGCCCAGGCGAAGCGCCGGGTCTTGGAGCAAATTATCCAACGGCCGTAAACCTACGGTAGGGGGATGGTTTGAACCTCCGCCATCCCTTGCCGCTCGTTGGGGAGACCCATTTCCCCACTACCCCGTTAAAGCCAGTCCGAGGGGCTGGCTTTGACGGAATGACATCCTTTTGACTGGGCTTATGCCATTGCAACCTTTGCAGCTTTGTTCCCTGCCTGATGTTCGGGTGATGGGAAATGTTGAGATCCACCCCAGTGCGGCGATCGCCTCCGGTGTCGTTTTATTAGCCGGCCCCCAAGGCCGGGTTGTGATTGGGCCAGGGGTCTGCCTAGGGATGGGGGTGATCATCAATGCCATTGCCGGGACGATCCGGATTGGGGAGGGAGCTAGCTTAGGGCCAGGCGTATTAGTGGTGGGGAGTTGTGCGATCGGCGCCAATAGTTGCATCGGTGGCCTGACGACAGTTTATGAACAGGACATTCCCACGATGGCGGTGATTTCCGCCGGGTCAGTGCTGGGGAATTGTGGTCGTAGCGTCGATTTAGCTGCACCAGAACCCCTCCCCTTAACGACGGATCAACCCGATGGTGCCGATGAGGCTGAAGCTGACTTTTGGGAAGATGAACCCACCCCACAACCCCAAACCCCTAGGGAATCTATCCCTGAACCTGAGGCAATTCCCATTAATGTCCCTAGCCCCCCGCCTTCAGAGCATTTAACCGCCAGCAAAATGCGGATCAATCAATTATTAGTCACGCTGTTTCCCTATGATCAACGGTTTCAGCAACGGATTCAGGAAGATGGGCATCAGAGTGATAGTAGACCGGAGGATTCTAACCGATAAATAAGAGCCAAGACTACTAATTTTGTAAATATTTGTTACTAAAAGAAGTTTCGGGCCCCGGATCTGCAAATGGCCCCTGTACGGGTTTCTTGATCCTGCGTTGGGGGGTCTTGTTGCCCATTGAGATTCCTGAATTGAGGGCAGTTTGCACCAAGAGCAATCGCGCCAATGCCTTATCCTGTAAGGCATAGCGCGATTTTTGCCCTAGAGCGATCCACAACCGTTGGCGCTGTTAATAAATGATTAATTTTGTTAATCGGTCTCAGAAGCAATCACAATTGCAAAATCCCCAAAATTGTCTTGATTTTTCCAAGAAAAGTAGAACCTTCGTGATAAGCTAAAGCGTGGCATCAAAAACTTGTCACTTTAAACAGAATTCTTTGAACGCCAACTTGGGCTGAGTTGTCACTGTCTCAAGAAGAAATGCGCGGCTACCCTAAATGCCAACCTCCCTTCTGCCATTACAGTTTCGCCAACCAGTCCCTCGTTTTGAGTAGAAATTACTGTTAACGTAAGCCTCACCACGACTTTAAGGAGGAATTTGAGGATATGGTACAAACCAAACAGGGGTTTGAGGCGGGTGTAAAAGACTATCGCTTGACCTACTACACCCCCGACTACACCCCGAAAGATACCGACCTACTTGCTTGTTTCCGGATGACCCCCCAACCGGGCGTTCCTCCTGAAGAAGCTGGGGCAGCGGTAGCCGCAGAATCGTCCACGGGTACCTGGACAACCGTTTGGACTGATGGTCTCACCGACTTGGATCGGTATAAAGGCCGTTGCTATGATCTCGAAGCCGTTCCCGGTGAAGATAACCAATACTTCTGCTTTGTTGCCTATCCTCTCGATCTCTTTGAAGAAGGCTCCGTTACCAACGTCCTAACCTCCATTGTCGGGAACGTATTTGGTTTCAAAGCGTTACGGGCGCTGCGTTTGGAAGATATCCGCTTCCCCGTTGCCTTGATCAAAACCTTTGAAGGCCCCCCGCACGGCATCACCGTTGAGCGGGACAAACTCAACAAATATGGTCGTCCTCTCTTGGGTTGTACGATTAAGCCCAAACTGGGTCTATCGGCGAAAAACTACGGTCGGGCAGTCTATGAATGTCTGCGCGGCGGTTTGGACTTCACCAAAGACGACGAAAATATTAACTCTCAGCCCTTCATGCGTTGGCGCGATCGCTTCCTCTTCGTGCAAGAGGCGATCGAAAAATCCCAAGCGGAAACCAACGAAATCAAAGGGCATTACCTCAACGTCACTGCTCCCACCGTTGAGCAAATGATGGAGCGGGCCGAATTCGCCAAAGAAATCGGCACCCCGATCATCATGCATGACTTCCTGACCGGTGGCTTTACCGCCAACACCACCCTGTCTAAATGGTGTCGTCGTAACGGCGTGTTGCTGCACATTCACCGTGCCATGCACGCGGTCATCGACCGTCAACGCAACCACGGGATTCACTTCCGCGTCCTCGCCAAGTGTCTCCGCCTCTCCGGTGGGGATCACCTCCACTCCGGTACCGTTGTGGGTAAACTTGAAGGGGAACGGGGCATCACCATGGGCTTCGTTGACCTGATGCGTGAAGACTATGTAGAGGAAGATCGTTCACGGGGGATCTTCTTCACCCAAGACTACGCCTCCCTTCCTGGCACGATGCCTGTGGCTTCCGGCGGGATCCATGTTTGGCACATGCCCGCACTGGTGGAAATCTTCGGTGATGATTCCTGCTTACAGTTCGGTGGTGGTACCCTCGGTCACCCCTGGGGGAACGCGCCTGGGGCAACTGCTAACCGGGTTGCTCTCGAAGCTTGCATCCAAGCCCGCAACGAAGGCCGCAACTTAGCCCGCGAAGGCAACGACGTGATCCGCGAAGCCTGCCGCTGGAGTCCTGAGTTGGCTGCTGCTTGCGAACTCTGGAAAGAAATCAAGTTCGAGTTTGAGGCCATGGATACCATCTAGGTTGGCAAAATCAGGGAAATGGTAATGTCGTTACGGTTTCCCTTGAAGACTCCTAAAATCGGTCGGGTTGGACTAGTTTTGCCCATGAACCCTAAACACATTGCCGAGAACACAGTGCAGGTGCTGCAAAGCTACCTCACCTATCAGGCGGTGCGCGAGATTATCCATCAACTCAACGAAACGAATCCTCCCCAAGCCCTTTGGCTAACGCAATATTCAGCGGGCAAACTCCAAGATGGCGAGGCCTACCTCAATGGGCTGATGCTGGAACACAAGGAGTTAGTGTTGCGAATTTTGACGGTACGGGCGGAGATCGCTGATCAGATTGTGGATTTTCTACCGGAGATGACCCGTGCAGCGATTCAAACCTCGAACACGGAGCATCGCCGCCAAGTTCTAGAACGCTTAACGCGGTCTGAACCCGGCCCCTCAACTCAACCTGAATCCCCACCGGAGTAACTTTTGCTCCTTAACCCCTAATATTTGAGGTATTTTGACGATGGCAATGAAAACGTTACCCAAAGAGAAGCGTTACGAAACTCTCTCCTATCTGCCCCCCCTGACGGATCAGCAAATTGCGTTGCAAATTCAGTACATGCTGGATCAGGGTTATATCCCGGCAGTTGAGTTTGAAAAAGATCCCAAACCCACTGACCACCACTGGACGATGTGGAAGCTGCCCCTGTTCAGTGCTAGCAGCCCCCAGGATGTTTTGAGTGAAGTGCGCGAATGCCGTCAGGAGTATTCCGATTCTTATATCCGTGTGGTTGGTTTTGACAACATCAAACAATGCCAGACGGTGAGCTTCATTGTTTACAAGCCCGGTGTGAGCCGCTTCTAGGCCTTTAACGGTCATTTTAATTTTTTCTGGAACTGAGTTCACTCAGTTCCTTTTTTGTCTTTTTTAGCGGCTAGTTCCAGATGATCGGCATTGGGTTGCGCCCCTGAACAATTGCTTAGGGGGAAAGTTTGGCTTTTTGGGCACGGTTCTGGAGATACCATTGGGCGATCGCCGGAGTCCACACTGTTCTTACAAGATCAAAATTGCAGAAATCTCATGAATTTAACTGCTCACACACCTCGTATTACCCATGCCAAATATTAAGAAAGTATAAGCCTATCTGTGACTTGCATTAGGCTGTTCTATAATCGGAGCCTGGATCCTGATAAACAAGCACTCAAAATGCTTTCAAGAGAAGCCAAAAAAAAAGCCCATAAGTACGATGCTCAGTATAAGCCAAATCAGCTCATACTGGGTCAAGGGCAAGTCGTCATTGTCACAGGATGGACTCCGAAAGCAATTGTTGCTAAAAAGCTTAAATGCGATGATTATGCTGCGATTGGAAATCTCTACAGCCCAACTCGTGGTATTGGTCCATTAATTAGGAATTTATTGATAAATACTCACGTTCATAAACTAATAGTTTTAAACCAGACAAAAGAAGATAAAAATGCAGGAAGTGTGACTTGCCTACTTGATTTTTTTAAGTATGGCTTTGAAAAAGGAGTTAGTCAAACTGGTCGTGATTCGTGGGTAATAAAGTCGGAAATTTTAGGGTACATTGATATTGAAATCCCGGAAGAAAGTTTAAGTCAAATTAGAAAATATATTGAATATGTAGAAGCTCATTCTGTAGATGAAGTAATTGCATTAGTAGAAGACTATACAGCAAGCCACGATGATGTAAGGGAGTGGGGAAAACCCAAAATTTTTCCCCTTTATGAGCCAAAACCCACTGTTCTTCCTGGCGTTCGATATGGTCATCGTATTGAGGGTGAAACCATTGCCGAGACATGGGTTAAAATTTTACATCGCATCAAAACAACAGGAACGATTAGACCAACTG
This sequence comes from Spirulina sp. DLM2.Bin59, assembly GCA_007693875.1. Taxonomy (GTDB): domain Bacteria; phylum Cyanobacteriota; class Cyanobacteriia; order Cyanobacteriales; family Spirulinaceae; genus Spirulina. The sequence continues at coordinate 7,622 of RECT01000258.1, read as the reverse complement.
GCTATGATGGCAACTGGCAAGAGTTAATTGACCTGATGGCCATTGTTAACAATGAGCCAGAAGGTTTCTTTTTTCCAGAACCCAACTTTTTGCCTATCGATCAAATCTTTTTGAAGAGCTACATTCCTCAAGTGGTGGATGATGCACCTTATCAAGAAGGGGTAAAATATTCTTATGGACAACGATTGCGATCATGGTTCAAAAAAGATCAAATCAAACAAGTCATACATAAGTTAATTAATGAAATTGATGCAGCCAGCGCAGTGATGTCATTATGGGATGTTCAAGATCATGAAACTGGCGGTAGTCCTTGCTTGAATCATATTTGGACTCGTGTGGTTGATAATGAGCTTTCGTTGACAGCCGTTTTTCGAAGCAATGATATGTTTTCAGCATGGCCAGCTAATGCCATGGGTTTACGGGCGTTACAAGTACATATTTGTGAACAAGTTACCCAAAATTCAGATTATAAATTAACACTCGGGCCATTAATTACAATCAGTCAAAGCGCACATATTTATGATGATACATGGGATGCTGTTGATCAGTTAATTGCAAACCAGTACAATAAAATTTGCAAAAAAAATGAATTCAATGATCCTTGTGGTAATTTTATAATTGAAGTACAACAGGATGAAATTGTTGTAGTCCAAACAACCCCCAATATTGGAGAATTTGTTTATGAGTATCGTGGAAAAAACCCTCTCAAACTGGTAAGAGAAATTTGTAATACCTCTCCAGGTATTCAATCTAAACATATTGGCTATCTCGGCATTGAACTGCAAAAAGCATTTAATGCAATTAAAAACAATAAAATTTACACCCAAGATCAATAAAAAAATAAACCATTATGTCAGTTTTAAGTGAACAAGAAATCAAAAAAGAATTAGGTGTAGGTATTTCAATTTATCCATTTCATCGAAAAAATAGTTTAAGAGGTTGTTGCCTTGCACTGACTGCAAGTAAGTATGTGTACTCAATCAACCAACAGAAAATTTTAGATGTACATACTGATGTCTCTAATACAAATATTAAGTACGTAGAAATTGCAGCTCATGAAATTGTTTTAGCCTTGACCAATGAATCAGTTGCATTAGACAATCGCTTTTGTGGTTCAATTCACTCTACAGTAGGTTTAGTTTCTCAAGGAATTGGTCACATTGGAACAAGAGTAAATCCTAACTGGTCAGGAATTTTGTTGATCGCTCTTCACAATGTGTCTGACAAGAAAATTCGTATTAATATTGCTGAACATGAATCTCAACTTAGCACGTTGGAAGCAATTGCTTATTTAAGGTTTCATGAATTGACATCAAAATCATCAACACAGCCAGATGTAGGTGATGGAGGTCGCTTAGACATTATCGCAAAGCATCCAAATACGCAAAAAATGATAGACTGGATCAGGGATCCAGGAAACAAATGGAGAAGAAATAAAGATGACCTGAAACAAATTTTGAAAGATTCAGATGAGTATAAACAAGTAAAACAGGAGCTAAAAGAAAAAAGTTTGAACCATCTTATTGATTCACGACTTCGAGATTTTGCACCATCATTAGTTGTTACTGCCTTGATTTTAATTTACATTTTGCTGGAAAATAAGCAAAATATAGAAGACTTGATTTTGGTTTTAATCCCTCTTGTATATACAATAGTTTTTGAAATGTTTAGACGTAAAGGATGAAATGCCATGAAAAAAGTATTAAATGTTTATATTTCTGGAGCTTTAACTGACTTAAAAAATCCATCAAAAATTAAAAAATTTTATGAAAATATAGGAAATCTCTGTGAATCTCTGGATTTTAAATCTTATGTTCCTCACTTAAATACCGATCCGATAGAAAATTCTGATCTTAAACCCAAAGATATCTACGAGATAGATAAATCGAGCGTTATTGCTTCAGACTTAGTTATTGCTTATTTGGGAATTCCTTCTTTGGGCGTTGGGATGGAACTTGCTTATGCTGATATTGCCAATATTCCAATTATCTTGCTATACGAAAAACATAAAACTGTTTCGAGATTTGCTCGTGGTATTCCTAATACTATTGCTGAAATTATTTTTGAACAAGAAGAAGATGCTTTTTTTGAATTAAAAAGGTTCCTTCTGAATTGGACACAACAATAATTTGATTTAATTTAAAAAACTGTGATTTATGCAATATCTACGGCCCACTTGGGATGAATATTTTTTAATGTTTGCTAAATTAGCAGCAACACGTTCAACCTGTTTATCATTTCCCGTTGGAGCAATTATTGTCAAAGATCGACAAATTTTAGCAACTGGCTATAATGGCCCACCATCAGGATCACCCCATTGTACTGAGCAAGGATTTTGCTATGAAGGACTGGAAACTTGTGCATCAAACCAAGCAATGCATTCTCGGGCAGTCCATGCAGAGGCAAATGCAATTGCACAAGCTGCAAAACATGGAATCTCTACAGAAAATGCAATTATTTATGTAACCTTAGAGCCATGCTTATCTTGTTTGAAACTTATTATCGCTGCTGGAATTAAGCAGGTTTATTATGAAACACAGTTTCCTGGAAATGCAAAAAATCCAGTCATAGAAAGCTTTTATGATCAAAACTTAGTGATTTCTAAAGAAATCAAAATTTCTCATGAAATCATAAACAATGCTGTTTTTTCTTTGTCTTATCCAACTTCAGTTGTGAAAAATTTGTAGGCGATCGCCAAAAAGCAAGGAGCAAAAGCCCCTTGCTTTCTAGTACCTGTGGTTTAACTGGGATTACGCCCCCGGAGCTAGACCGATCGCCCCCGCGTATTGGGCACGATCGCCTAATTCCTCCTCAATACGCACGAGGCGGTTATATTTCGCCACCCGTTCGCTCCGACAGAGGGAGCCGGTTTTGATTTGGCCCGCCCGCGTCGCCACAGCCAGATCCGCGATGGTAGTATCTTCCGTTTCCCCGGAACGGTGGGAGATCATGCAGGTGTATTGCTTCGATTGGGCAAGGGCGATCGCCTCCAGGGTTTCCGTCAGGGAGCCGATTTGATTGAGCTTGATCAGGATCGAGTTGGCTGCGCCGGTATCAATGCCCTTTTGTAACCGGGTCGGGTTCGTGACAAATAAATCATCCCCCACCAACTGGACTTTACTGCCTAACTTCGTCGTTAACGCCGTCCAGCTATCCCAATCCTCCTCATGGAGACCATCCTCAATGGAAATAATCGGGTACTGATCCACGAGGGTTGCCAGGTAATCAATGAATTCCGCCGGACTGTGGGGCGTTTGATCATAGACATACTGACCATTTTTGTAAAACTCGCTGGCGGCCACATCCATGGCAAGGGCAACCTCCGTCCCCGGCTTATACCCAGCCTTTTCAATGGCGGCCATGAGCATATCGAGGGCAGCCTTATTAGAGGTGAGATTCGGCGCATAGCCCCCTTCATCCCCCACACCGGAGAGTAAGCCCTCTTTTTTGAGCACATCACTGAGGGAGGCAAACACCTCCGCCCCCCACCGTAAAGCTTCCGTGAACGTGGGCGCACCCACCGGCACAATCATGAATTCTTGAAAATCCACATTATTACTGGCATGAGCACCACCGTTGATCACGTTCATGAAGGGGATGGGCAGGATATTGGCCAGGGGGCCGCCAAGATAGCGGTAGAGGGGGAGGCCCAGGGATTGGGCGGCGGCTTTGGCGGTGGCGAGGGACACAGCCAGGATCGCATTGGCCCCGAGGTTGGACTTGTTGGGGGAGCCATCCCGTTTGAGCATGGCGTGATCAAGGCCCACTTGATCGAGGGCATCCATACCCCGCAATTCATCGGCAATTTTTTCATTGACGTTGCGCACGGCTTTTAACACGCCTTTACCACCGTAGCGGCTTTCACCGTCCCGGAGTTCGTGGGCTTCAAACGTGCCGGTAGATGCACCGCTGGGGACTTGGGCAAGGCCAAAGGCCCCACTTTCGAGCAAGACTTCCGCTTCAATGGTGGGTTTGCCACGGGAATCGAGGATCTCCCGGGCTTTGATCTCTTCAATGGCATCTTCGATTTTATTGAGCATAATCTTTTCTCTCTAGAGGGGGCGATGGGGCTAAAGCCCGCCATCGAGTTCAGCATAGGGGGATTTTGCCGATGCTGTTGTGTTTTTAAGGATGTTTTTGGGTCGTGGGGAATTAGATCCGGAAGATCCCGGTGGGATTGACGGTGAGGAGCGATCGCCGCTGTAACCCTTCCTGATGTAAAACACCATTGGCCGCCAGCAAACCGCTACTAATGGCCCGCTCCATTAAACCACAGGGGAAGGGCATTTTGACCCAATCCCCCGCCAGCATCAGGTTGGGGATGGGGGTTGTGGTGGTGGGGCGTTGGGCGTAACTGTGGGGGGGGTAGCCGGAGAAGTTTTTTTGATTGACCAGTTCCCGATGGAGGACGGTGGCCCCGGCCAAATCGGGGACAATTTCGTAGAGTTCCTGCTCGAAGGTGTCGAGGAGAGCCTGCTGGGTGGGAAATTGGTCTTCTTTATAACAATAGGCGTGGAGTTCAACGACGCTGTTGCCGGTGCGATCGGCCCATTCGATAAATTGATTTTGAATGCGGTGATAGAGGGTAATGCTGTCGGTGAGAGCATAGCCGGAAAGGGAGGCAAAGTTACTATGCTCCCAGGCAAAATCCCGATCTAACCAAAACCGGGCAACGGCGAAGGGATCCGCAACGGCAAGGTTGGCGATTTGACTGCTGAGTTCAGGGTTAACGGAGCCGGTGAGGCGATTAAACAGGTGGCGTGCGCCGGGGACATCGGTGGCGAGGATGTAGTAGTCGGTGGTGAGGGTCTGGATGGGGTTGGGGGCGGGAGCCATGGCCACCAATTGCGCCCGGCCTTCCTCCCGTTCCGCAATCTTTAAGGGGGTTAAATCCTGCGCCGCTGGCCCCCGCACCACTTTCCCCTCGGCATCGTAGCGGGCCCCATGACAGGGACAAAGGAAAGAGCCATCGGCTTGGGGTTGGACGGTACAACCTTGGTGGGTGCAGGTGAGGGAGAGGGCCTGTTTTGGGGTTTGGGCCAGGTAGAGGCGATCGCCCGCCCCGTAAAATTCCCCATCGGTGAGGCGGGGATTCCGCTCCACCCAAAAGGGAACCGTAGGTTCTGCGTTGCCGGTTTGATAGGTTAATTGGGTGATCTGCTCCCCTTGACAATGCCAATCCTGCACCGTTGCCGCCGGAATCACCTGGCCCCCCTGGGCTTCGATCGCCCGCACCATCGGCTCAACTAAACTCGTCCCCATATCATCCACCGTGCCGTTAAAGGCTAACCCTTCGGGATTGCCGAAAAAGTAAAAATGGAAAAATTGCAACAGTTCCCCGGTGCTGAGTTGGTCGGGGGCATTCAAGCTGGATTTAGCAAAGGGGAGGAAATAGAGATCATAAAGGCCTTGGGGGAAATCGCTTTTCGCCCAATCGGAGACGGCGATCGCATCAAAATTCGTAAATGTCCGGGGAATGCGAAAGCCGGTAATGGCATGAAATACCTGTAAATGCTTCCAATGGGTGAGGTTGATGCCCCAGCGGAAGCGGTTCGGGGAGCTAATCGCCAAATCGACAATATTCCAGGGGAAGGCGGAATGGCTAGGGCGGAACACCTCCGGCTGATAGGTGCCATCCCGGAACACCAGGGAATAGAAATCGAGGGATTTGAAATGATCCTCAATGTTTAACTCCGCCACCAGAGCCTTGAGATTGTAATACTGGGGGAAAAAACCATGGAAACCATGCTCCATCCGGAACGTTTCCCCATTGACATCAATCTCCCAACTGGCAATTTTGCCCCCTAAATGGGGGGATTTTTCCAAGAGGGTGACGCTAAAACCCCGCTGGCTTAATTCATAGGCCGCCGCCAATCCGGCTAACCCTGCCCCGATCACCGTCACAGTTTTGGGGGTGGAGAGATGGGTGGGGAGGTCGAGGGTGTCGGGTTGATAGGTGGTGGGCTGGGGTTTGGTGAGGCGAGAATAGCCAATGCCAGCGGCGATCGCACCGAACCCGGCCGCTTTGAGAACGGTGCGCCGTGAAACTGGGAACGGGCTGGGGGAGGCTTCACTCATGGGTCAAAATTTAGCGTCAATCAATAAAGGAGGAATATCTTCGGTTAGTTTGACACAATCTTTTGATCTGGGGCCGGGATCATCCCCTTGGCCCCTCAACCCTAGTGGGGGCGATCGCCACTTCTCCCGAGGGAGTCTCAGGGGTTGCTGACGTTGGATCGAACTTGCATCATCCCAGAGGGCAAAATCTGGGTTAACCTGAGCTACGATGAGCAGGGTGAGAAGGTGCGTTGCCGTCTTAAGCTCCCCACTACCCCGCGCCACCCACTTGCAAACGCCGATGGGATATCTTGTTTCAATTGTCAATATGAAAGGGGGCGTGGGTAAAACCACGGTCACGGTTAATGTTGCCGCTTGTTTGGCCCGGGATTATCAAAAGCGGGTGTTAATTGTCGATCTCGATACCCAGGTGAACGCGACGTTAAGCGTCATGTCACCGCTGTATTTTGCCAAGTTGAAGCGGGAACGACGGACGCTGAAAACCTTGGTAAACCAAACGATTCAGGCGGAAATTGGCCATCCCTTAACGGTACAGGAGGCGATTTATCGCAATGTTTGTGATCTCAAGGGTTTGGATATTTTAGCCGGGGATGTGGATTTATTTGACGATTATTTGCTCTCGGCCTTGATTAATAGTAAGGCGATCGCCAACCAGCAAAGCTACGAAAAAACCTGGAATCGGGTGGAAAACCATCTGATGCGGATGATCCTCAAGCCGGTTTTGCGGGATTACGACCTCATCCTCATCGATTTCCCCCCAGGGGATAATCTGATTACCCGCAGTGCTTTACTCGCCAGCCATTTTTACCTAATCCCCGCCAGGGCAGAGCCGTTGTCGGTGGTGGGGATTGGCCAATTGGAATCTCGGGTCAAGCAATTACAGGAGAGCGATCGCACCAAAATTAAACTCATTGGCGTGGCCTATACCGCCCGGGGCCAGGGCAGTAACATGGAGTTGAAGGTGAAACAGCGGCTAGACCAAGAGTTTGGCCAGAGCAATATTTTTGCCACAGAAATTCCCCAAAATGTCGATGTGGCCAAGGCGGTGGAGGATCATCAGCCGGTGGTGATCAATAACCCCAAGGCGATCGGGGCGCGGGCCTTTCGCAAATTAACGGCGGAATTTCTGCAAAAATTGGTGAAAACGATTCGCCGCAAGGCATGATCAACCTTTGTCCCTTGGGGCGCAACATTTTTGTCCCTCCGGCAGGCTTACGCCAACGCCCCTACACCGCGATAACTGGATTGACCCATGACGACATCCCCAACCCCCCAAACCCCCCCAACACCTCCCCCAACGCCCCCAATCTCAGAAAAAATCCTCTGTCCCCACTGTCGCCGCACCGCCACGAATGGAATTAAATGTCAGGGGATTTGCATTGCCGATAGTGATTATTAAGGCCAGGGGTGAAGCCTCAGTCAACGGTGCGTCAGGCAACACTTAACCGTTCTGTCCTCACAGCTTTAATCTGACGCACCCTACACCCCTACACGAAAAAAACTCGGGAGCTTGGTAGCCCCGTCTCTTTAGAGCGGGGCGGAAA
>RECT01000218.1 GCA_007693875.1 Spirulina sp. DLM2.Bin59 | reverse complement strand
GTGGAAGCGGCGGGTTCTGGGGTAGAAACGCCCTACCATGCCGCCACATTAACCCATGGGGAACCGGGGGTGCTCCATGGGGCAATGAGCTATCTGTTACAGGATCGGGAGGGGCAGGTGGTGGAGGCCCATTCCATTAGTGCGGGGTTGGATTATCCCGGTGTGGGGCCGGAGCATAGCTATTTGATGGAAACGGGGCGGGCGGAATATTACAGCGTCACCGATGCCCAAGCGGTGGAAGCGTTAGAGCGGTTGTCACAATTGGAGGGGATTATTCCGGCGTTGGAAACCTCCCATGCCATCGCCTATCTGGAAACCCTTTGTCCCCAACTCAGCGGTAGCCCCCGGATTATCCTCAACTGCTCCGGTCGGGGGGATAAGGATGTGCAGACGGTGGCGAAATATTTAGCAGAGCGGGATGGAGAGAATCATGGTTGAGGCTAATTTGGAGGCTAATTTAGAAAACTTTCAGGTGTGCGATCGCGATCTTGATGAGGCTACCTTAGCCCGCTATCAGGGGGCAGAGGCGATCGCCATCGATACGGAAACCATGGGGTTGGTGTTGGGGCGCGATCGCCTCTGTTTGGTGCAACTCTGCGATCCCGATGGCTATGTCACCGCGATCCGCATTGCCTTGGGCCAACGGGAGGCCCCCAATTTAAAAGCCCTGTTGGAATCCCCCCAAATCACAAAGATTTTCCACTATGCCCGCTTTGATGTGGCCCAGTTGAAATATACCTTTGGCATTGAAACCAACCCAATTTTTTGCACCAAAATCGCCAGTAAGCTGGCCCGCACCTACACCGGTAGCCACGGGTTAAAGACATTGGTGCAGGAACTCACCGGCATTGAACTGGATAAAACCTCCCAAAGTTCCGACTGGGGCAACCCCGATAACCTTTCCCCTGCCCAGTTGGCCTATGCCGCCAATGATGTGCGGTATTTGATCGGGATGCGATCGCAACTCACCACCATGCTCCAACGGGAAGGCCGGTGGGAACTGGCCGATCGTTGTTTTACGGCTCTGCCGCTGTTTGTGGATTTGGACATCATGCAGTTCAAAGATGTTTTTGAACATAGGTAACTCACATTCCGCAGGTTAAGATCTAAGATCAACAATGATGCGAGTGAACGGTGCGTCAGACCAGTTAATCTATGATGCAAAAGAGGAGTACATAGCGGTTTATCAATCGATGAGGTACAGTCTAAAGCCCCTCGCCCTCTTTGGGAGAGGGGTTTGGGGTGAGGGCTAGACTTCGTGAGCATCGCAAACGCTATAACGGCTGACGCACCATTTTTGAGCAACCTGCGGAATGTCGGGTTTAGTGCTATTCCCCACGCAACAAATACCAACAATCTTTGGCGATCGCCCAATCTTCTTGGGTGTGAATTACGAATTTCTGGCAAGTCCTGACCGTGTTGGTGGATATACTGCTTGTGCTGAACCAGCTTGGCCTGCATCGCTTGCTTCAGATCAGCCCCCTGAGCACCTAACTGGGGCAGACGATCAATCGCGTCCATCACCAAATGGGTTTAATATCTGCAAGGGTGAGCGGACGTTTGAGCAGCGGATTGTCAAATAGATAAATTTGCCCGACGGAGAGGTAGTTGGCCGCCCGCCAGTAGGCATCTATTTTGTGGAGTAGTTCTGGGGTCAGGGTGTTGATTGATTTGGTCTGCATGGTTGAAGTTTCCGATGTGAGCCAAGCCCAAGGGCGCAGATGATGAACTAAAACATAAAAAGTGCGATCGCCACGTGGCTTTACTCCTTAACGATTACGCTATTTCAATGGATTCTGTTTCTTTGATAATTTGTGCGGCTTGTAAATCAATCGCAGCTCTTACTGATTCTGGTAATGCAGGACAATTTTCAGCATGGGGGCTGTGGAATGTTTCTTTGGCTTCCGGTTGTTGGCAAGCAATCATCGTCTTAACGTGCTCCAATTCATCCTCACGAACAGCAACAAAGACATCATAGAGATTCTCAATTTGAGGACGGCGAAAGGCTTCGGGATGCGTCGTCTGAAATTCATCAAACATATACAAGTCGCCATCAAGATAGTAGCTAATGGCTACGTTTGGGGCAGGCATTTGTTTGAGTTCTTCACCATGTTCTTTGAGAAACAGATCATAGGTATGATAGGCGTGCTCCTCAACCCGCTGCATGAAGTTATAGGCCGCAGAGGGGTTGAGCATATAGACCAAAACAATGATCCAGTAGTAAATCAATCCTCCGATCCGGGCAAGGTAGCGATCAAACCAGCGATCATTGCCACCAAGGGATTCGGCAATGAGTAGATGGTGCAGTTCATTCCAGGACTCGGCAAAATGGATCTTTAACCAGTCAGATTTACGCCACCACCCCATTGTTTCGTAGAGGTGTAAAACAGAGGTGAAGGCAAAATAGGGGACACGGGCAACGGTTTCCAATACAAAAAATCGGGCAAAGGCGCGATCGCGACCTTGATAAAAGGTATTCAACAAGGCTTCTAAAAAATTAACGAGTAGTCGAATCATAGCGTTGAGTATCCTCAATGTTCTGGATGAGCTAGTACCTTAAGGCAGAAGGATGAAGGCAGAAAGGGGAATTTCCCGTGGGTTAAGGGTTTTGCCTTACAGGCATGGTCGGGTGATTTCTACCGTCCGGTACTAGAGTATTTACTTTAGGTCAATCTTGGGGGTTGACAACTTGTTCAGAAAGCGTCAGTAAAAAGCTAAGATTAGTTATCGCTTTAAGGGAGTGGCGTGCGCTGGCGGGGATAAAAATAAAAACCCCGAATTTTAGAAAAATCTCTTTATCTTCTAGGGTCATTGTGCCTTGCCCTTCAATGACATTCACGGTGGCATTGCGAGGGTTAGTATGTTCTGCAAGAGATGCTGATGCCGCTAGAGACATCAGCATATAGCGACAGTTTTCATCTTCTAGCAGCAGCTTACTTTTAGCTCCCGATTGAGGATATTCAATGACATCAGACCAAGTAATTTTGGTTATTTGCTGTGACAGGATGGCTGTACTCATGGTGTTAACCTTTTATCGTAAAGAGATGAATATAAACGGTGAAGACGCTCATCGGTAGTCCTAAAATCCATAGTGCTGAGTGACCAACTCAAAAACGATTGATCACTCAGGTCTGGTTTATGGCACAACAAATCGGGTTACGGCGATGAAGCCCGCAAGTGCCGAGGCCGCTAAGGAGGATAAGGCCGAGCCAAAGACCCACCAAGCCGCCCCCGCCGCCATTTTGCGCGTTTCCCGCACTTTGCGTTGCGCTTCATCTTTGATGGCTTGCAGTCGCCGCTGGGTTTCCTGCTGCACCCGCTCCACTTGATGGAGTACGTTATCCCGCGCCGCTTCAACCTGGTCAATGATGCCGTTGGCATCGGCTTCAGAGATATCATCGCGGGAACTGATCACCGCTACGAGGGTAGTTCGATCAAATTGGGTGAGGCGATCGCGCAGGGCATCTAACCCCATCTGCGGATCATCAAACAGTT
>RECT01000140.1 GCA_007693875.1 Spirulina sp. DLM2.Bin59 | reverse complement strand
GGCCCCTGCGCCAATCAAACCGTCCGGCTGGTGGTGGATTGGTACGGCCAACAACGGGATCAACGGGTGTTTGTATTGGGGTCATCAGAGGAGCAAGTTGACCAACCCTCGCCACAACTCCGCGCCCTTTTGTGTCGTGATTTAGCGGCCCTTGGCATTGAAATTGTCGGGGAAATGGAGATCAGCGAGAACTACAACCGGCTGATCGCGGCCCTGACGGAAACCAAAGCCACAAGCCTGATTGATACGCGCCTCGTTGGGCCAGAACCGCTGTTGGCGGCCCTGGCCCAAGGGGGCTACAACGCCACCAATTTGCCGATCCTCTTCCTCACCCTGCCCCAGGGACAGGCCCCCCAGGCCGCTGGCCATCTGGTCGCCACCCACTACAATCCCCACCAGGCCAGCCCCGCAAATCAAACCTTTCGCCAGGGTTGGACATTGGAAATTCCCCCCACCCCAGCGGCGGCAGCGGCCTACGCTCAGGTTTTCCTCTGGGCCCAAGCGGTGAAACTGGCCCAATCCTTTGACCCCGATGCGGTACGGACAGCGGCCTATGGCCAAAGCTTCACCGGCCCCCAAGGATTGATCCAAATTCATCCCAATCATCATCTCAGTTGGGGAGGGGCGATCGCCCGCTGTCTCCCCAATGGCCAGCTCGAAACCCTCTGGCAATCCCCCCAGCCCATCGCCCCCTTGCCGGGTGAAACCTTGGCCCAGAAAGCCCCCACCCCCCTCCTCAGCCAAATCACCGAAGAACGACTCCGCCGCCAACAACTTCAAAATACCCTCCGGGACTATGGCTTGGAATTACGGACGCTGTTTACAGCCCTGACGGAAACGGTGTTAATTACCGATGTCTATGGCTGTATTTTGCGGATTTTGCCCACCCGTGGGCCGTTGCACATCAACGCCGACCGCATCGGCCAAGGGATCATCACGATCTTTCCCGTTGAGATTGTCCCCCACCTCCATGAACACCTGGTGGCGGCCTGTCGTACCCAGACCCGCAGCGAATACGAATACCAGGAAACGGAAGGGGGCCAATGGTTTGCCATTGATTTTGCGCCGATTGTGGATCGTGACCAGGTGATCTGGGTGATTCGCAATATTACTGAGCAGAAGTTGATGGAATTGGAGCGGCGGGCTTCTGTGGATGAACTGCGCCAACAGTTTGCCGAGCGCACCAAGGCCCTGATCGCCGCCAATGACCAATTGGTGGGGGAAATTGTCGAGCGGCAACAGGCGGAAACGGCGCTGCAAGCGGTGCTGGATGCGGTGCCGGGGATTGTCTCTTGGATCAGTGCCGATCTGCGCTATTTGGGGGTGAATCGCCATTTAGCGGCGATGTTTGGCCTCGAACCGGCGGAATTTGTCGGCCAGGATATTGGCTTCCTCAATGCCAGTGATGAATTTATGGGGTTTGTGCGGGACTTTTTCGAGAGCGATCGCCTCGAAGATTTTCAGGAAATTGTCGCCCTGGTGGAGGGCCGCCAACGCCACTACCTGATCGTCATGCAGAAGTACGATCAGGGCCGGGGGGCCTTTAGTGTGGGCATTGATATCACCGAGCGCATTGAAGCTGAAAGTGGGTTAGCCCGCTCCAAGGAACAACTGCAAGCGGTGCTGGAAGCCGTGCCGGGGATTGTCTCTTGGATTAGTGCCGACCTCCATTACATGGGGGTGAATCGCCACTTGGCTCGCACCTTCGACCTCAGTCCCGCTGATTTTGTCGGCCAACCCATTGGTTTTTTGCAAGCCAGCAGTGATTTTAATCTGTTTGTGCGGGAGTTTTTCGCGTCTCCTGACCAGGATGATTTCCGGGAAGTGGAGGCGATCGTCGAAGGGGAAACCCGCAATTACTTGATTGCGGCTCAAAAGTACGACAACGGCCAAGCGGCCTTTACCGTTGGCATTGATGTGACGGAACGCCAACGGGCCATTGAGGATTTAGCCCGCTCTAAGGATCAACTGCAAGCGGTACTGGAAGCCGTGCCGGGGATTGTCTCCTGGATTGGTGCGGATCTCCGTTATATGGGCGTAAACCGTCAACTGGCCCGCACGTTCAACCGGGAGCCGGAGGAGTTTGTGGGCCAGGATATTGGTTTCCTCCAGGCTAGTAGTGATTTCAATACTTTTGTACGAGAATTTTTCGCTAGCCCCGCCCAGGATGATTTCCGGGAAGTGGAGGCGATCGTTAAAGGGCAGCCGCGTAACTACTTGATCGCTTCCCAGAAGTACGATGATGGCAAGGCGGCCTTTGCCGTTGGGGTGGATGTTACGGAACGACAGCAGGCTCTGAAGGCCTTGCAACGGGCCGAAGAAAAATACCGGATGATTTTTGAGAATGCCGTTGAGGGAATTTTCCAAACCACACCGGAGGGCCGCTATCTCAGTGCTAACCCTGCTTTAGCCCGGATCTATGGCTACGATAGCCCGGATCAATTGGTGAATCAGCTTACCAATGTCGAGGTCGATCTCTACGTTGACCCCAAACAGCGGCAGATCTTTGTGGACACCCTGACGCGGGAGGGGAATGTTGTTGGGTTTGAGGTGCAGATTCGGCGGCGCGATCGCGCCATTCGCTGGATTTCTGAAAATGCCCATGCGGTCTACGATGATGACGGCACGCTCCTCTATTACGAGGGGACGGTGGAGGATATCACCGACCGCAAGCAGGCGGAAATGACGCTGCGGGAACTCAATGAAGAGCTAGAAAGCCGTGTGCAGCGGCGCACCGCTGAGTTACAAGAACTGAATATGCAGTTGATCATGGAAATTGGTCAACGGGAAAATATTGAATCAGCGCTACGGACTTCGGAAGCAGAGTTGCGGGCGTTGTTTGCAGCGATGACGGATATTATTACCGTCTTTAACCATGAAGGGCGGTATGAAAAGATTGTCAGTACCAATTCTGAACTGCTCTACACCCCTGAGGAGGAGTTGGTGGGGCGATCAATTCAGGAGATTTTACCGCCGGATCAGGCAACTCTCTTTCTCGAACATATTCAGCGGGCATTGGATGAAGATCAGATTATTAATCTGGAATATAGTTTGACGATTAATAATGAAGATATTTGGTTTGCGGCCACCATTTCCCCCCTGCCCGATCGCTGTGTGATGTGGGTGGCGCGGAATATTACGGAGCGGCGCAAGGTTTTAGATGCCTTGTCTAAGGCTGAGGCCAATTACCGCAGTATTTTTGAAAATGCGGCGGAGGGGATTTTCCAAACCACCACCGATGGCCGCTACATCAGTGCCAATCCGGCTTTAGTCAAAATGTATGGTTATGATTCCTTTGTAGAGATGGCGGCGCGGATTCAGAATATTGATGAGCAGGTTTATATCGAGCAGGGGCTACGGCATCAGTTCCGGGAGCAGTTGGAGCGGGATGGCGTGGTGACAGGGTTTAAGGCCCAAGTCCGCCGTAGGGATGGCTCGCTGATCTGGACTTCGGAAAATGCCCGGTTGGTTTGTGACCATGAGGGTAAGCCCCTCTATTATGAGGGGACGGTGGCGGATATTACGAAGCAGAAAGCTGCTGAGGATGCGCTGCATTTGGAACAGCAGCGGTCGGAGGCGTTGTTGTTGAATGTTTTGCCGAAGGCGATCGCTGAACGGTTGAAACGGGACGAACGGGCGATCGCCGAACGCTATGAACAGGTAACAATCCTCTTCGCGGATATCGTTGATTTCACTTCCCTTTCGGCGCAAATTTCCCCCACGGAGTTGGTGGAGCAGTTGAACGATATTTTCTCCGCCTTTGATCAGTTGGCGGAATGGTACAACCTGGAGAAAATCAAAACCATTGGTGATGCCTACATGGTGGCGGGGGGGATTACGGCCACGGCGGCCAACCACGCCCCCGCCATGGCGGATATGGCCCTAGATATGCAGTTGGCCATGACCCAGTTCCGCCAAAGCGACGGCCAACCCTACCGCCTACGCATGGGCATCCATACGGGGCCAGCGGTGGGGGGCGTGATTGGTATTAAGAAGTTTATTTATGATCTGTGGGGCGATACGGTAAATGTGGCCTCACGAATGGAGGCCCAGGGGATTGCAGACATGATCCAAGTGACCGAGGCCACCTACCAACTGATCAAAGATGAGTTTTTCCTGGAAAACCGGGGGGAAATTCTCATTAAGGGTCGGGGGTTGATGAATACCTACTGGCTACGGGGGCGGCGGGGGTGAAGGGAGGGATGAAGGATGAAGGATGAGGGATGAAGGGGGGAGAGCTCATGGAAGATTCCCATTTCTGCCTTCTGCCTTCATCCTTCTGCCTTGGGATGGCCAGCAGATACTCAATTTTTGTCAAGTTTTGTGACAAAATCGTTAATTTTGTTTATCAAATTGTGTCAAAGTCTCCCCCCATCGGGTAGAAGGTCAACATTTTTTGATACAACCTAACACTGAGTATCCATAACAAAGCATTGATGGCGGGCCAGGCCTGGCCGATGGAACATCCCCCATCATCACCCAAAGAGAGAGGAGACAGCCTATCTATGTTCACCCACGTCAAGTCCACCATTCGCAGCATCACGCCGGACGCGCAGGACAGTCGTTCAATTGTTAAGGTGGTCTATGTCGTGCTAGAACCTCAGTACCAAAGCACGCTGACCGCTGCGGTCAATTCCATCAATAAGAATAGCCCCCATGTGGCGATTCAGGTGAGCGGCTATCTCATTGAGGAGCTACGCAGTCCCGAAAACTACGAAAACTTTCAGCGAGATGTGGCTAATGCCAATATCTTCATTGCCTCGCTGATTTTCATTGAGGATTTAGCCGATAAAGTCGTGGCCGCTGTGCAGCCCCATTGGGAAAACCTTGATGTTTCCATCGTCTTTCCCTCCATGCCCCAGGTGATGCGCCTCAATAAGATGGGCAAGTTCACCATGGAGAACCTAGGGCAGTCCAAGGGGGCGATCGCCCAATTCATGAAAAACCGCAAAAAGCAGTCGGGGTCTTCCTTCCAAGACAGTATGCTCAAACTGCTGCGGACGCTGCCGAAGGTGTTGAAATATCTGCCCATGGATCGGGCCCAGGATGCCCGCAATTTCATGCTCAGTTTTCAATACTGGCTGGGGGGTTCGGCGGATAATTTGGAAAATTTCCTCTTGATGTTGGCGGATAAATACGTCGTCAATGTCGGGGCGAATCAGCGTTCGTCCTTCAGTTATGCCGATCCCGTGGTCTATCCCGACATGGGGATCTGGCATCCCCTCGCCCCGAAAATGTTCGAGAATGCCCATGAATATTGGCAATGGTTCAACGAGCGGGATGATATTACCGACGATCTCCGCGATCCCCTCGCGCCCTGTGTGGGGTTGGTGTTGCAGCGTACCCATTTAGTGACGGGGGATGATGCCCATTATGTGGCCATGGTGCAGGAATTGGAGGCCACCGGAGCGCGGGTGATGGCGGTGTTTTCCGGCGGGTTGGATTTTGCCAAGCCCGTGGATGAATATTTTTGGGATAAACGCATTCAAGGGGTGGAGCCGACCCCCTATATTGATGTGGTGGTTTCCTTAACTGGGTTTGCCCTCGTGGGGGGGCCGGCACGGCAAGATCATCCCAAGGCGATCGATTCCCTCAAACGGTTGAATCGCCCCTATATGGTGGCTCTGCCCTTGGTGTTCCAAACCACGGAAGAATGGGAAGAAAGTGAACTGGGGTTACACCCGATTCAGGTGGCGTTACAGATTGCCATCCCCGAATTGGATGGGGCGATCGAGCCGATTATTCTGTCGGGGCGAGATGGGGCGACGGGCCGGGCCATTGCCTTGCAGGATCGGGTGGAGGCGATCGCCAGCCGCGCCCTCAAATGGGCGAACCTCCGCAAAAAGCCCAAACTGAATAAAAAGGTGGCGATCACCGTCTTTAGCTTCCCCCCGGATAAAGGGAATGTGGGGACGGCGGCTTATTTAGATGTGTTCGGCTCCATCTACGAAGTGATGCGGGCGTTGCAAAACAACGGCTACGACATCGACGAATTGCCGGAATCCCCCGAAGCGCTGATGAACGCGGTGATTCACGATGCCCAGGCCCAACTGGCCAGCCCCGAGCTAAACGTGGCCTATAAAATGTCCGTGCCGGAATACGAACAGCTCACCCCCTACCACGAAAAACTCAAAGAAAATTGGGGGGAAGCACCGGGCCACCTCAACACCGATGGCCAGAATATGCTGATCTACGGCAAACATTTTGGCAACCTGTTCATTGGGGTTCAGCCCACGTTCGGCTATGAAGGCGACCCAATGCGGCTGCTCTTCTCCCGTTCCGCCAGTCCCCACCATGGTTTTGCCGCCTACTACACCTATTTAGAGAAGGTTTGGCAAGCGGATGCGGTGCTCCATTTCGGCACCCATGGCTCCCTGGAATTCATGCCCGGCAAACAAATGGGGATGTCCGATAATTGCTATCCCGATAGCCTGATCGGCTCCATTCCCAACCTCTACTACTACGCCGCCAACAACCCCAGCGAAGCCACCATCGCCAAACGCCGCAGCTACGCCGAAACCATCAGCTACCTCACCCCCCCCGCTGAGAATGCCGGGTTATACAAAGGGTTGAAGGAGTTGAGCGAGTTAATCGGTTCCTATCAAAGCTTGAAGGAAGGGGGCCGGGGGATTCAGATCGCCCTCACCATTGCGGATCAAAGTATCCTGCTCAATTTGGATAAAGATATCCCCGAATTGGCTGACCCCGATACCCTCAAGGCCAAGTTACAAGACCCCGATGCGGGGGAAATTCGGGATAACTTCATTGGCTCGGTGTATCGCCGTCTGATGGAAATTGAATCCCGCCTCTTACCCTGTGGCCTCCATGTGATCGGCAAGCCCCCCACGGCCGCGGAAGCGGTGGCGACGTTGGTGAATATTGCCAGCTTGGATCGGGAGGAAGATGGCTTAAAGAGCTTGATGCGGATTATTGCTGAGAGTGTGGGGCGGAATATGGAGGAGGTCTATCGCAATAGCGATCGCGGCATCCTCGCTGATGTCAACCTCTTGCAGGATATTACCACCGCCACCCGTGCTGCGGTGGGGGCATTGGTACAGGCGCAAGTGGATAATGATGGCCGGGTTTCGATGCTCTCGAAGCTCAATTTCTTCAACCTGGGCAAAAAAGCCCCCTGGGTGGAATCCCTCCACCAATCCGGCTATCCCAACGTCAATGAAGACGAGCTTAAACCCCTGTTTGAATATCTCGAATTCTGTTTAGAGCAGGTTTGTGCGGATAACGAGTTGGGGGCATTGCTCCAAGCATTGGAAGGGGAATATGTGCTGCCGGGCCCCGGTGGCGATCCGATCCGCAACCCCTTAGTTTTGCCCACCGGCAAAAATATCCACGCCCTCGATCCCCAATCGATTCCCACCCTAGCGGCAATTCAATCGGCGAAAATCGTCGTCGATCGCCTCATTGAGCGGCAACGCCTTGACAACGGCGGCGAATACCCAGAAACCATCGCCTGTGTCCTCTGGGGTACAGACAACATCAAAACCTATGGGGAATCCCTGGCGCAAATCCTCTGGATGGTGGGGGCGAAACCTGTCCCCGATGCCCTGGGCCGGGTGAATAAGCTGGAATTGCTCTCCTTGGAAGAGTTGGGCCGTCCCCGCATTGATGTGGTGGTGAACTGTTCCGGTGTGTTCCGGGATCTGTTCATCAATCAGATGGCGTTATTGGATCAGGCGGTGAAGATGGCCGCTGAAGCCGATGAGCCGTTGGAGATGAATTTTGTGCGGAAGCACGCTCTCCAACAGGCGGAAGAGATGGGGATTAATTTGCGCCAAGCCGCGACGCGGATCTTTTCTAACGCTTCCGGCTCCTATTCGAGCAACATCAATTTAGCGGTGGAAAATAGCTCTTGGGAAGAGGAAAAGGAATTGCAGGATATGTATCTTAACCGCAAGTCTTTTTCTTTCAATTCCGACAATCCCGGCATTATGGATGAAAACCGCGAGGTGTTTGAATCGGCATTAAAAACCGCTGATGTGACGTTCCAAAACCTCGATTCTTCGGAAATCAGCCTCACGGATGTCTCCCATTATTTCGACTCTGACCCGACGAAGGTGGTTTCGAGTTTGCGGGATGATGGCAAGAAACCGGCGGCCTATATTGCGGATACCACGACGGCCAATGCCCAGGTGCGATCGCTCTCGGAAACGGTGCGTTTGGATGCCCGCACGAAGATGCTCAACCCGAAATGGTATGAGGGAATGCTTTCCCACGGTTATGAGGGGGTGCGGGAGCTTTCTAAGCGGCTGGTGAATACGATGGGCTGGTCTGCCACGGCGGACGCGGTGGACAATTGGGTCTATGAGGATACGAACAGCACGTTTATCAAAGACCCAGAAATGTGCAAGCGTCTCATGGATCTCAACCCCAACTCGTTCCGCCGCATGGTGGGGACGTTGTTGGAGGTGAATGGTCGGGGTTATTGGGAAACCTCGGAGGAGAACATTGAGCGGCTCCAGGAACTCTATCAGGAGGTGGAAGACCGCATCGAAGGGGTGGAGTAAATCCCGGCTGTGAATGATGAAGGGGGGCGATCGTGCCTCCCTTTTCCGTATTAGGTGGGGTGGGTAGGAAAGGGGTGATCGCTCTGGATTTGTAAACATCTCTCAATTGAGGGGTGATCCAGCAATTACGGCATAATCGCCATAACGTAATATCATGGGTCTCAATTGGGCTGGCTGGTTGATCCCCAGGATTATTCTGTGCTGATCTTAAATCCCCGACAAGAAATCAAAATCTGTCGGGGAGAGCAACCTCTTCCCGTTCTCCCTGATCTCAAGGTGGCACTCACGGCGGAGAATGTGTTCAGTTGGCTAAAATTGGCTAAAAACGGTTAGCGTTCAGTCGTAGGGCTGGCAATACTTGTTAAACTATATCTATCCGTATATGGGGCGGGTCAGCACTGTTAGGTTTTCTGGCTTAGATGCGAGATTTTACTCCAATGATCATCTTCCCCCGCATTTTCATCTAGAAAAGGATGGGGAATGGGAAGTAAAAGTTAAGTTTTTATTCGATCATGAAGATGATATTTTTGAAATTGTTTATGGTAAAGGCCCAAACAAAAAACAAAGAAAACAAATTCTCAAAACTATACGCCAAAAGTCAGAAAACAAGGATAAGCCATCTGTACGGGAAAAACTCTTAAAGGAATGGGAACAAAAAGTTAGCATTTAATCTCCAGGAGAACCAAAGTAGATGACTGTAATAGAATATGATCTGCTTCTGCCTAGTGGCGATCGCCATCAGCTTAAAAGTTCTTTAAATATCAAGATCCCTGATGGTAGGGTACTGACTCGTTTGCGAAATCATCCTAAGCGTAAAGGGCGTGGATTACTGATGATCGCGGATTTGTCAACTTCGCCGCGTAAATTAGTTGATGACATTACACAGGCAAAAGCGTTAAGTGCAGAGTTAACAGGTGTAACTCTTGTCAATCAATATAATCCTCCAAAACAAGTTGAGGTTATTTCAACATGGGAGTTGTTGACTAATTTCTTGCCAGATGTACAAGCCTATATTCCCCTTGATGTTGCGTCTTTACGAAGAATTGTTAATGCTCATTTATACGGTGGTCGAGAGCAGCGGATAGCTTCGGCACAATTGAAAGATGATGAGTTGCTGATTTGGAGTTGTGAACCGAAACTCTATAGTTGTCTAGTGGGCGATCTTACGCCGCTTCGATCTGTAGATCGGGAAGAATGGAAAAATTTTGAAGTGAGTAGTAGTGGGAGTTATTTATCTTGGAAAACACTAGATATTGACATTGATCTTGATACAATCCGTTATACAATTGATCCTGAGTTTAAGAAGCAGCAGGATCAGAAGCGTCATCAAGAGTTACTGAGGTATGCCAAGGGAATAGTGCAACTCCGGCAAGAGCATAAACTCAGTCGTAAAGAATGTGGCATTTCAGATTATGAGTTACGTCAAATCGAGTCAGGAAAAGTAATGCCCAATCATAAAATATTGGGTACATTGGCAGCGGCTCATCAAATGAGTTTTAGTGACTATTTAGAGGCTGTATCTCAAGCAATTCCTATGGAGCACATCTAATGGAACAAATTACTAAATTACTCGTCATGATGGTCAAGCGGCGGTTATGCTCTCATCGCCCAGCTTCGCTATCACTACTAACCGTTAAGATGCGCCTTGGCATCACTCGCAAAACACTATGGAAAAAAGTAGTAGATTGATTTTTATCTTGTTTAGCCTGTTGGGCCTGTATTTCCTGGGCTATGTCTATGCGCGGCTGTTTGTTTTTCACGCGGTAGAGCGCTACTTAGGGGCAGAAGGCAAAGCCTATCCCAGACAGGACTATATTACGAAAAGGGATCGGCCAGCGGGAGAAGGATGGGAATATCAGTTGTTTTTGCCTGCGATCAAACTGGAAGAGAGCATCGTTAATTATTTTCATAATCGATAAGTGGTCTTACCCATTCTAGGGGCGATCGCCAAAGTCCAAATGCAATAAGTCCTGTACAATTCTGATATAGCAGTAGTCAGTATTATGAGGACATTTCAGAAATCCGAAACTCTCTCCTGGTGGGCATTTACTCACCCGACGCGATGTCCTAACCCCTTTCGCTACTGCGATAAATCCCTGGCTATTTTAGGAAATTGGGATAATTGCGCTACCATAATGATCAGACAGTTATCGCAGTAGTCAGTATTGTGAGGACGTTTCACAAATTTGAAACCCTCTCTTGGTGGGCAATGCCCACCCCACGGGATTTTTAACCCCCTTGGCTGCTGCTATATATCCATGATTTTTTGATCTGATCATGCTGTTGGCAATTTTTGAGTAGGGATAGGTGATAAATGGCAAACAATTGGTGTTTTTGTACTTTAGCGGTGGGCAAAAGATATCGAGAACATGCAAAAAATCTTGTAGAAGATATTCAGAAATTTGCATCGAATATTCCAGTATTGATCTTGACGGACAAGCCTGAAGAATTTGCAGAATATCCCGTTGCCCAAGCTATCAACCATCGACTTCAAAGTGTAAAAGGCTACCATGACAAACGCTTTGTCATTGCAGCAGCATTGCGCAATTTTAAGACATGTCTATTTTTAGATTCTGATGTTCGCATTATTGGCCCAGTACCAGAAAACTTATCCTATCATCCCGGAATTACAGCAAGAACTGGGTGCAGCATCTTAAAACATAATGCTAGAAATGGACAAGGAGAAATGATCCCACTGCTTAGGCATGTTTCAGAGAAATTAGATATTGATCTTGGAAAAACGAAATGGTTCCATGAGTTTATGTTTGCTGTTACAAAGCAAGATGGTGCTGAACTAAAGTTTTTATCGTTATGGCAAACCCTTGCCTATTTTTTCGAGATGCAAGGATTTTATGGTGGGGAAGGCAATATTATGGGTTTAGCTGCTTCAAAGGTAGGGCTGGATGTGAGTTTCAACTCGGAAGATCCATTTCCATTTTTTAAAGACAACATAGAGAGAGTTAGGATCAAAAATAATCAGTCTAACATTGAAGAGAAAAGTATCTTTTTTGAAGTTCATCGGAGCATTGAGTTTCCCAAGTACCCAATTTGGCAAAAGTTGCTCAATCGGCTCATAAAGTGGGCTATGTTTTCCTACCGGACTGTCAAGTTAAGATTTCTTGCCCGGAAAGATGCTGAGTTGCCGAGACTATTTTGAAATGTCACCTGACACACTGTTGCCATAGTAGTCCCCTGCGTCCCCTGCTCTAGGTTTGCCCTTGCAACAAAAATTCATCCAATCATCAAGTTGTTTAACAAAAATGCTAACCCTGATACTCTCCCCCCCTAGGCTAGGAAAGCAACCTGATGATTGAGGCCATAATTTGATGAATAAGCGCGTTGTCCAGACCCAGGCGGCTCCGGCTCCGGTGGGCCCCTATAGCCAGGCGATCGCCGCCCAGGGAGTATTCCTCTTTGTCGCTGGGCAGATTCCCCTCAATGCAGCGGGGGAACTGGTGGGGGGGGATGATGTGGCCGCCCAAACCGAGCAGGTGATGGCCAATTTGCAAGCCATCCTCACCGCTGGCGGGGCGACCTTTAGCCAGGTGGTGAAAACCACGGTGTTTTTAACCGACCTGGGAGACTTCGCCACAATGAACGGCGTATATGCCCGTTATTTCGACGAAGCCACTGCCCCAGCCCGTGCCACTGTTCAAGTGGCCCAACTCCCCAAGGGGGTCAAGGTGGAAATTGACTGCATTGCCGTGATCTAGGCTGATTGTAAACAAATGTTACAATAATGCCGTCATGCCGCTATGGTGGCTTGACAGTCACCAATTCCCTGCCTAAGATGGCATAGCATACCCGGGTAAAACTTTTATGAGCATCAAGATGCAAGACAAGCAGAAAGTAACTCTGTACTTACCTTCCCAGATGCACCGGAGACTCAAAATTAAATCCGTCGTGGATGAAGAGTCGATGTCGGCATTAGTGGAGCGGGCAATCCAGTTCTACCTGCAATATCCCGAAGCGGTGGAGGAAATCGAAGCCGCCCAAGGACAAAAGGGCCAGAGCCATCGTGTCCATGCCTGCCCCGATTGCGGAAGTGCTTTGGTTCAGCGAGATGGGGATCTGATTTCCCTCCGCAACCAGCCCAGTGTCATTACAGATGAACTGACCCCAGACCTCTCAGTGGAAAAAGTCCGCGAATCCCTCGGTTCCGGCACAGATTCCCAAGATGAGGAACATCTCGTTCCCTGCTAGGGGCGGGGCTGGCCCGCCAGCTAGAGCGGGGGGATAGCCCATCGAGTCGTAACAATCTAAAAGGTCGATTTCCGATGAAAGAAGAACTGAGCATACTCATCAAAGCTCAATATCCCCTGATCTACCTCGTCACCCCAGAGGAAGAACGCTCTGAGCAGGCGATCGCCAAAATTGCCCAGAACCACACCCAACATCAGAAGGTTTTTATCTGGACGATGACCCACGGGATGGTGGAATATGGGCAAACCCGCACCACCCCTCAGCACAACACGATTTCCCCCGAAGCGGCGATCCAATGGACGATTCAGCAGCGGGAACCCGGCATCTATGTTTTTAAAGACCTCCATGATTTCATCACCGGCGCAGGGGTAAAACGGGCGTTACGGGATGCGATCGCCTCCTTTAAAGGTACGGAAAAAATCGCCATCCTCATGTCCCCCATCCAAGAAGTTCCCATCGAACTGGAAAAAGATGTGGTGGTGTTAGATTTTCCCCTCCCCAGTATGGAGGAGTTGGATCAGGTGTTGGAAAACCAACTGGGTAAGATCCGGGGCAAACGGCCCAGTCCAGAAACCCGTGAAAAACTGGTGCGGGCCACCCTGGGTTTAACCAAAGATGAAGCGGAGAAGGTTTACCGCAAAGCTTACGTCAAAGCTAACCGGCTCACGGAGGATGAGGTTGAGATCATCCTTTCTGAGAAGAAGCAACTGATCCGGCGCAATGGCATCCTCGAATACATTGAAGAGGATGAAACCCTGGAGGCGATCGGCGGTTTAGATGAGTTGAAACATTGGCTCCGGCAACGTTCCAACGCCTTCAGCGAACGGGCGCGGGACTACGGCTTACCCCAACCCAAGGGGATGCTAATCCTCGGGGTTCCCGGTTGCGGCAAATCCCTAATTGCCAAAACCACCTCCCGCCTTTGGGGTCTGCCGATCCTGCGGTTGGATATGGGGCGAGTTTACGATGGTTCGATGGTGGGGCGATCGGAAGCCAATTTACGCAACGCCCTCAAAACCGCCGAATCGATCTCGCCAGCGATCCTCTTCATCGATGAATTGGATAAATCCTTCTCTGGCGGTACGGGATCCTCAGATTCCGACGGCGGCACATCAAGCCGGATCTTTGGTTCTTTCCTGACCTGGATGCAGGAAAAAACCTCCCCCGTGTTTGTGATGGCCACCGCCAACCGCATTGAGCGATTGCCAGGAGAATTCCTCCGTAAAGGGCGATTTGATGAAATCTTCTTTGTGGATCTCCCCACCCCAGAAGAACGCCAAGCTATCTTCCAAATCCATCTGTGCAAGCGACGGACAGAAATTGATCGTTTCGATCTTTCCCAACTTGCCACGATGTCTGAAGGTTTTTCCGGTGCCGAGATTGAGCAGGCAATTATTGCCGCTATGTATGAGGCTTTTGCCCAAGACCGCGAGTTCACGCAACTGGATATCATCGCGGCCCTTAAGGCAACATTGCCCCTTTCTCGCACCATGACTGAGCAGGTCACAGCCCTTCGTGATTGGGCGCGACAACGCGCCCGACCTGCGGCAACCTCTAGCGCGGAATACCAGCGTTTAGAGTTTTAACAGGCTTTCTTCCCCGTCAGGGGAAGCAAAGGCTAGCCCCCGCTAGCAGCACAATCCCATAGTCCGCCATCAGCGGCACTTTTCGTAAACTCACTGTCGTTTTCATTTTCAAGAGGAAGTCCAACATGTCTCATTTCAGCACCTTACGCACCAAGATCACCGATGTGGAAATTCTCCAAAGCTCCCTCCGGGATCTGGGGATCACCACGAAAACCAACGCCGAAGTCCGGGGTTACAATGGTCAGCAAGTTCGCGCTGATTTGGTTGCGGTTCTCGATGGCGAGTATGATCTCGGCTGGTCTGGCAATGGTGATGGCACCTTTGACCTGATTGCTGACCTCTGGGGCGTGGCGAAAAAGCACAACCAAACCGAGTTAATCAACTCGATCAACCAAAAGTACGCGGTTAATAAAACCCTGTCTGAAGTTCAACAACGGGGCTTGAACAATGCCAATGTGAAGCTGGTTGTCCAGTAATCTCTGGCCCGTGTTCCAAAGCAATACTAGGGTTAATTCCAACGGGAATTAACCCTTTTTTTGTGCCTAGGGGCAAAGTAAGGGCGAAAATGGCGAGGGGCGAAAAATTTTTGTGCCTCCGGCAGGCTTACGCCAACGCCCCTACGGGTTTTAGTAATTATTGAGGTTGGAGGATTTGGATCAAAATAGGGAACAACTCATCAAGATCAGTAGGAACACGGTAAAGGTTGAGGTCTTGGGTGATTTGGCGGGCGGTGCGGTCAAATTGGCCAAATTGCCAGATATTGCCCGTAGAAATCGCACCAAACAGGATCGACTCCTCAGAATCAAGCCATTGATCAAGAGCGATCAATTCAATAGCCAACTGCACAAAACCCCGTTCCAAATCTTCATTTTTGGCCCCAATGACCAGAAACGTTTGCTCATTTTGCAACAGGTAATCAAGAGAACCTTTGAGCTGATCACTCACAGAGATTGGATATTCCACATTGAGCATAGCGGCCGTGTAATAAAGCAGATCCGTTAAAACAGGAGCAATCAAAAATTCTCGCCTCGCCATTTCACTGGTGAGACTGATACGGGGGAGAGTTTCGTTAATGCGAGCCTTCAGATCCGCAAGACGATCAAGGGGGCCAGGGTAACGGGGTAGCTCTAGCCTACAGCGTTGGAGTTCCACCTTAAAATAGGCCAGAATATCCTGGGGCGCAAAATTGAGCTTAAAGTAATCAGAAAAACTGTAGGATCGTTCAGGATCAATGATCGGCGTTCTGGGCATGGTATCGATCGCAAAAAAAGGCATGGGAGCAAAGTCCCAAAAATTGACTCGCCCCCACAGGTTTAATACTGTTTGAGAATTTCCTTGAGATCGTTCACCTGTAAACCCTCACCCAAGGCAGTCAAATCCCAACCCTCACCATTGCGGTAAAGTTTGGCGATCCGTAGCCCGGTGCAACCTTGGTAGTCAGAACCAGAGAGATTGTAGCGGGCAATTTCCGTCTGAGTTTCCATGTTTTCAAGACGCACAAAGGCATTGGTGACTTGACCGAAATCCTGACGGCGATCGCGACACCGATAGATATTCACCACAAACACCAAAGTTTCAATCTCAGCAGGGATCTTGGTTAAATCCACAATGATCTGTTCATCATCCCCATCCCCCGCCCCCGTCAGGTTATCCCCCAGATGGGTGATGGCTCCAGAAGGGTGGCGGAGATTGCCAAAATAGATCACATTGTTGGCATTGCGATATTTGCCGTTGCGATCAAGGGCGATCGCCGACGCATCTAAATCATAATCACGACTTTCGCTAAACAGACTCATCAACCCCTTGGGCCGTTGGGCCACATCCCACCCCAGGCCACAGAGTACCCGCTTTAACCCTGGGGCAGCTTTGACGAGGGAAATCCGTTGTCCTTTTTCCAGATTGATTGCCATGGCATGACTCGCATCACGAAAGAGAGCCTCGGGTTGCAAAGCCCCCAGAAGCTGCCCTAAATCTAGCATTTCCCCTCGGGGGTTGGCGTGGGTATCCATACGCCACAATTCCCCAAAATTTTCCCTGGCTTTCCTTCCGTTCAGGGACATCGGTACAATGGGAGGGATGGTGTTCTTACGAAAATACTCGATAGCTTGAAAGCCCTGAGGTTTTAACCCAGGGATGAAAA
>RECT01000437.1 GCA_007693875.1 Spirulina sp. DLM2.Bin59 | reverse complement strand
ACTCCTGACCTCTGCGGTGCGATCGCAGCGCTCTACCAACTGAGCTAATTCCCCGCTAGATCGCATATCCTAGCATCGACCATCGCCATTTTTCAACCCCCCCTAAACCGGGGACTCCAAATCCTGCCGGGCAAACACCGCTTCGACGCGCTCCAGTTCTAATTCTGTGAACCGATCCACCGTCCAATTGGCTTGACGCTGCAACATATGGAAGGGATAGGTCTGCGCCACCCCCACCACCTGCATCCCGGCATTTTTCGCCGCCTCAATCCCCACTAAACTATCCTCAATGGCTAAACAATGGTGGGGTTCAATGTGGCGATCGCTAAATTGCCGCTGCAATCGCTCCACCGCTAAGAGGTAGCCCAGGGGATCGGGCTTGCTGGTGGGGATATCATCCCCCGTGACAATGACGCTGAAATAGGGGGCCAGTTGCGATCGCCCCAAGACCATCTCCACTTCCTCCCGGCCCGCCCCCGTCACCACCCCCAACAGCAGCGATACGCCGTGGAGCTTGTGGATAAACTCCGCGACACCGGGATAAATGGGTAAGGTTTCGAGGCTAGAAATTTGGGCAAGGTAAGCCTGACGCTTACGCTCTAGGAGTTGGTCGAGGTATTGATCGGAAACGATCCGGCCCCGTTGGCGGAGTAAATCCCGTAAACAGGCGCGATCGCTCCGGCCTAGGCAGCAATGTTGATAATCCGTCCCATCGGGGCGCAAATTTTCCGCCAACAGCAGGTCTTGGATCAGGGTCGCATGAATGGCTTCATCATTGATGATCGTGCCATTGAAATCAAATAAAACGGCTTTGAGGGTCATGAATCTAGGGAAAAAATTCAATCCTCTCAACTGTATCCTATCTTAATGGAGCGATAGGACTCCCGTTAGAGCTGTCAAGTGGAAAAACCCTTAAGGCCCATCTAGGCCCCCAAGAATTCAAGCTAGGCTGTGGGAGGCGTGGCCTGCTCATGCTCCCATCCCTTTTAGCATCCTCAATCATGACTGAGATCCATTGGCACAAATTGCAAAACGGTTCCGATATTCGCGGTGTTGCCATCCCTGGGGTTCCCGATGAACCCGTCAACCTCACCCCAGAGATTGCCCAACGCATTGCCCTGGGGTTTGCCCATTGGCTTAGTGAGCAACGGGGGCAGCCCTTGGGGGAATTGGCGATCGCCGTTGGTCGTGATAGCCGCCTTTCTGGCCCCGAACTGATGGCCAGCATGATGGCCGGTTTAGCCTCCCTGGGGGTGCGGGTTTACGATCTCGGCATCGCCTCCACCCCCGCAATGTTTATGACCACCGTCACCCCCGCCTTTACTGATCCCCAGGGGGATCTGAATCCCTGCGACGGTGGGATCATGCTCACCGCCAGCCATTTGCCCTTTAATCGCAACGGTTGCAAATTTTTCACCGCCCAAGGGGGGCTAGAAAAGCAAAATATTCGCGCCATCCTCGATTTAGCCGCCGCCAACGCCTTTCAAACCGCCGCCACACCGGGCACGATTACGCCCCAGGACTTCATGACCACCTACGCCGGGCAATTGGTGGCCATGATTCGGGCCGGGGCGAACCATCCTGAAGACTATGATCACCCCCTCAAGGGTTTAAACATTGTCGTCGATGCGGGCAATGGGGCCGGCGGGTTTTATGTCAGTCAAGTTTTAGAACCCTTGGGAGCCGATACCACCGGCAGCCAATTTTTAGAGCCGGACGGGATGTTTCCCAACCATGTCCCCAACCCGGAAAATGCCGCCGCCATGGCCGCCATTGTCGATGCGGTGTTAACCCAGGGGGCAGATTTTGGGATTATTTTTGATACCGATGTGGATCGGGGGGCGGCGGTGGATGCCACGGGGCAGGAATTGAACCGCAACCGCTTGATTGCCCTCATTGCGGCCATTACATTGCGGGAACATCCCGGCTCAACGGTGGTGACGGATTCGATTACCTCCGATGGCTTAACCCAATTTATTGAGGAGGAGTTGAAGGGGGTTCACCACCGCTTTAAACGGGGCTATAAGAATGTAATTAATGAGGCGATCCGCCTCAATGCCACGGGCCAAGACTCTTGGTTAGCCATTGAAACCTCTGGCCATGGGGCAATGCGGGAAAATTATTTCCTTGATGATGGGGCCTATTTGGTGAGTAAGTTATTGGTGGAATTGGCCCGGGCGAAGGGGGAGGGGCGATCGCTCACGGATTTAATCGCCTCCCTGAAGGAACCCGTGGAAAGCCAAGAGTTTCGCCTTCAGATTAAAACCCCCGAATTTCAAGCCTATGGGCAGCAGGTGATTGAAGCATTAACAACCTTTGCGGCAAATCAGGAAAATTGGGCGATCGCCCCTCAAAACTACGAAGGGGTGCGGGTGGCCTGCTCAGGGGAACAGGGTTGGTTCCTGTTGCGCCTCTCCCTCCATGATCCCGTCATGCCCTTAAATATCGAGGCAAATACCCCCAGTGGGGTGGCCACCATTGGCCGCCGCCTCCTCACCTTCCTGGAAGCCTATGCCGATCTCGATCTCACCCCCTTAGAAACATTGGAGTGAATCGCGGGTGCTGATCCCCGTGATCGGGTTCACCCCCTCAGCCCTGGCACAGAGGGCTTTGAGTTGATCCCGATCTAAAACAGAATCGGTAAAGTCAGCACCGGTAATCATCGCATCGGTGAAGATGGAGCGCAGCAGCATCGCCTCACTAATGCGAGCATTGGTGAGGTCTGCCCCTTTGAAATCACTGAGGTAGGCGATCCCGGTGCGAAAATCGGCATTTTTAAAATTCGCCCCCCGTAGACTACAGCCATTAAAGACAGCGCCAATCAGGTCAGCATCACTAAAATCCGCCCCATTCAGAGCGGTATTGGCAAATTCTGCTTCTTGGAGTTTGGCCCCATGGAAGTCTTTCGTCTCCACCTTGACATCATCATAGGCACGGATTAACGAAGAACTCCCGGCTTGGGCGGGAGTAGCCCACAGGAGGCCCATCGAAAGAAATAGCCCGAAAATCAGGGCAATGAAATAACGCATGATCGCTGGGTTGAAAAGATTGCTGATTCTCCATCTTAGGTTAAGATTTGTGACATCGGACGGAGATTTTGGGTTAAAATCCCAGTAGAGTCCTCCACTTTCCAACGAAACCATGCCGCTGTTTGACGAACTCTCTCCCCTTAGTCAGGAAATCCTCGGCAACCCCACAGCCTTTTTCGGCGGATTTTTTGCCGGAGCTTTACGCCTCAACCTGGCAGAAGATCCCGTCAAGTCCTGGCTTGAAAAGCAAGGCCTCCAAACCACGGCGGGGCAGGGTGGTCATGATTCCGACCAGAGTCCCCAATCCATTGAGATCGAATAATTCTCCCAATTCTTCCCCCTCACCAAAGCAATGGGTCTAAACCCGTGGAATGCTGTGAGGCGAAGCCCTACAGCGATTTCGTCCATCATCATCATCCCCTTCTCCCAAAAAGGGAGAAGGGGAGCCGGATAGTCCCTCTCCCTACCTGGG
>RECT01000365.1 GCA_007693875.1 Spirulina sp. DLM2.Bin59 | reverse complement strand
GTTGACCTTGAGATATTCGTAGGCCTCGTTAATTTCCTTAATCCGGGATTCCGCTGCCGCTTGCTCCTCTGGGGGAGCCGTGACGAAGCGATCGGGGTGCCATTCTTTGACGAGGCGACGATAGGCCTGCTTAATTTCGTCCGCTGATACCCCCGGACGCAGCCCCAAAATTTCGTAATAGCGATAGACATTGGCCATGCTATCAAGCGCAGTTTAATGCTTTGTATCTTAGCGGAGGAAGTTCCTGAGGGCGGCTGCCCTCGCTGCATGTGATCCGATCCCCATCGCTCCCGAGATTTTCCCGCTTAGGCCAACTGTCCGGATCCCTAACCACCTGTCAGTAAATTGGGTTGACCATTGCAAACCTACAAAAGCACTGGTTTCCAACACCTATTGTGTGAGGAAAACGTATGCGTGTCACGAATCTTGCCCTGCTTTCTCTGCTGCCATTGTTGCCTAATTTTGCCGCCGCTGCGGAATCAGGAATTTCCCCTGAAGGCGATGGCTATGGGATGGGGGATCGCCCCCCTGAAGCTGCCCCCCAAACCTTAGCCTCTGTGGATTTGAGCGCAACGCGGCAAGCAGTTCAACCCACTGCGCCCCAATCGTTAGCCGAGGG
This sequence comes from Spirulina sp. DLM2.Bin59, assembly GCA_007693875.1. Classification (GTDB taxonomy): domain Bacteria; phylum Cyanobacteriota; class Cyanobacteriia; order Cyanobacteriales; family Spirulinaceae; genus Spirulina. Next base: position 15,862 of record RECT01000365.1, on the reverse strand, counting down.
CCTTGAATTTGGCACCGCCGGCAACATTGTCGCTAGGGTCGAACCTGCCCCAACGGTGGAATTCACCTCAGGGCCCGCCCTTGAACCGACGATTGAGGCCCCCGAAGCAACCCCCATCGCCTTTGCCCTAGAGGAGAGGGAACCGCCCCAAATCTTGGCCTTTGCAGACTATCAAGCGGCCCAACCCCAAGGAGGAGCCGCCGCTTTGCAGGTATCCGCGCCCGAGGCCGCCCCCCCCCTGACAACCGCCGCTGCGGTTGCCCCCGAACCCCTGGAACTTGCCGCCCACGATCCGGCCCAAAATCCTGATTGTGATCGGGAAAATCTCCAGGCCAATGCCCGCCTTGATAGCCCCCTCTACCTGGCCCAGGCTAACCGCTGCTATCAACCCCGACGTATTGAAGCCGTGGATGCCCCTGCCTCGGCATCCTTCGGCTCTTCCCCTGCCATGAGCATCTATATCCCCGTAGGCTATGGGGCAGACAATAACACTGTTTTCCTCAATGCCAACTATCAAGCCTCGGTGCGCCCCCCCGCAGGAGGCTCCCTCTTTAATGGTGGGATCGGCATCGGGTTAGGGGATGCCACCAATGCCGTTGGTGTGGAATTGTCCTATGCCTTTGCCAATAATGATCGTTTTGGCGATGGAGGGTTTAACGCTAAGGTACACCGTCGTCTCAAGGATGATTGGGCGATCGCCGCCGGTTGGAATGGCTTCCTCAACATCGGCCGCCACGATTTCGAGCATTCCCTCTACGGAACTGTCACGAAAGTCTTTCGCCTCCAAGACTCCCTGGATGAACCCTTGAGCCGCCTCTCCATCACGGGGGGCTTAGGCACCAATCAATTCCGCTCCAATGGGGCAGTGTTTGCCGGGGAGAACAATATCAACGTCTTTGGCAACATGGCCCTGCGGGTCGCTCGCCCCGTCAGTGTGATTGCGGAATGGACGGGTCAAGATCTCGGTTTGGGGATGTCCATTGCCCCCTTCCGGAGCTTCCCCCTCACCATCACCCCCGCCGTGCGGGATGTGGTCAGTACCCAAGGCCGGCCGGCTCGTTTTGTCGTGGGTTTAGGGACGGCGTTCCGTTTCTAGGCCCGCCGTCCCCTCAGGGGAAGACTTTACCGTTCAACGCTTAACGCTTAACTATGAATAGGAGATAGCAACCATGCAACGGCATTTTCTTTGGTTTGGTTTGTTGGCATGCACAGCCCTGGGTTTACCGGCTCAGGCTGTTAGCCAAGGGGATATTACCGGCACGAATGTCTGGAATAATAACCCCCCCATTTTTGACCTCAACGCGCCGGAAATTAGCGAACTGATTAATCGGGTCAACCTGTTTAACAGTGAGGTGGATGCGGTTTACACCGCCTGTAGTGAGGCGATCGCCCAAGGTCAAAACCCCCGCCGGTTCGCCCGCCCCGATTCCCCCAACGCCACCCAACCCCTCCCCGCTGCCTGTACGCGGTTAATTGAATTCGAGCGAACCGGCAACAGCCTCCGCCAAGAAGTGAGGGAGGTGGAAGCCCTTTATGGCAATTCAGCCTTTTTAACCTGGTAAGGCCAACCGCTTAGTGTTCAACCGGGATTGGATTTGTTTCCACCAATCCCCATTTATAGCAGTAGCTAAGGGCTTGAGGCCATCACGTAGGGTGGGCAATCCCCACCCGGAGAGGGTTTCAGATTTCTGAAACGTCCTAACAATACTGACTAATGTCATATTTTCCCTGAGGAGCTTTACAACCATGCGTACAGGATTCACCACCGCCTTCGCCACCGTTTTATGGGCCCTGTCCCTGATCCCCGCCCAAGCCCTCCAACTGGGCAATCAAGTGATTCAATTTTCCGAGGACACGATCATTGAGTTTGAAATTCGCCGCACCCAAGGGGCGAACCGTTCCGTGGTGGGGATCATGAGGAACCCCAACAGCAACCCGGTCAAAATCCCGATGTTTGAAGAGGTAAAACCCTTTGATGATTTTGGCCTACCGGGCCGCACCGATTATCTGGGTACTGTTGCCGGCGGCACGATTCGGGCCGTTGAAGGCAATGGGGTTAATATCGTTGCGACCCGCAGTGATTCGATCATTGTTGAATACCGTTTCCGGGCCAATACTCCCTATGTGTTCTACATGGATGTCTACACTCCCACGGAAAATCGTTACATCAACACGTTAATTTCCACCCAAGTGGATGCCACTCGTTTTCAAGGGTCTTTGCGTGATGGCAATGGGATTGTGATGGGTTGGGATGACGATGGCGAGGGCCGCGTCGTCGGTACTGGTGCAGTGGAAGTCCAAGGCGCTGATCGCGACTTTATGGATGTCACGATCCTCGTCGGTGGGACAGAACCCTGTTTCAGCGAAACCGCTGGAGGACGACCGGGGCCGGCGGTGTTTTAGGGGCCGCAGAAAATGGCAAAATAGCGGTGCAGAGATGGAAGATGGAGCAGGATGGCCATGGATCGATCCGTAGCATTTTTGGGTTTGGGGGTGATGGGGGGGTATATGGCGGCAAATTTAGCCCAAGGGGGTTATGCCGTCCGGGGATGGAATCGGACAGTGGGGGGGCCGGGCGAGGCAGTCCGCCCTAGCATCCCCATCGCCACCGCTGCGGGTGTCACCCTGGCCCCGACCCTCGCCGCCGCCGTCAAAAATGCCGGAGTCGTGATCACCTGTTTGGGGGATGTGCCTGATGTTCAGGAGGTGTTGGTTGATCAGGTGGCTGCCCTTCTGCAACCGGGGACCATGATCATTGATACCAGTACCATTGGATCCAGTGCTGCCCGCGAGATTGGCGCAACCCTAGCGGCTCAGGGCTTGCGGTTCCTGGATGCCCCAGTGTCTGGGGGAGATACGGGAGCCAAACAGGGAACGTTAACCATTATGGTGGGGGGCAGCGAGGCGGATTTCCAAGCTGCCCAGCCCTATTTAGCCACCATGGGCAAAACCATCACCCATTGCGGCCCTGTGGGTAGCGGTCAAGGGGTGAAAATGTGCAATCAAATCCTAGTGTCGATGAATTTGGTGGGAATTTGTGAAGCGATGTTACTGGCAGCGGCCCAAGGGATTGATCCACAGTTGGTGGTGAATGTTTGTAATCAGGGAGCAGCGGCTTCTTGGGCCTTGGAAAATTTAGGGATGAAGGTGGCTGAGGGGGATTTTGCACCGGGCTTCATGATCAAGCATATGCTCAAGGATCTACGCCTCATCAAGGAAATTGCTGCCACCCATGCCCAGGAGTTACCGGGAACCCTCTATGCCGACCAACTGTTTCAGGATGTGGCAGCCCTCGGCGGTCTAGACCAGGGAACCCAGGCGATGATCCGTGCCTACCGGGAAGGTTAATGCGGCAATCTTGAGAGCTGATCAATCACGGATAAGGTTGCCAGGGTGGGATCGCTTAAACCGAGGAGCTGCGCTCCCAGGCGTTTCAGGGTTTGCAGATAGGCGATCGCCTCTTCGGTAATCATTTCCCCCGGCATGAATACCGGAATCCCTGGCGGATAGGCACAGATCAACGCCCCACTGGCTTCTCCCACTGCTGCATCAAGGGGAACCGCCCGACGGGGGGCAAAAGTAGCAGCGCGAGGCGAGAGCAGCAGAGGAGGTAAAGGGGGCAAAGCTTGCGGGGGCAGCGTTGGCAATGGGCCTGTGGTTTCTTGGCTTAACACCCGGAACACCGCCACCAAGCGATCCAGATCTTGCTGGCAACTTCCCAACGTGACGATAAACATTAAATGCCGCTCTAATGGCAATTCCGCCATCACGCCCCGCGCCATCAATTCCTCATCTAAATCAAACCCATCCCGCCCCAACCCAGCTACCAATACCGTTAATCGGGTGGGATCAAAGTATCTAAATCCTGACTGAGGGGTTGAGGGGGTTTCAAGGAGCGTAACGTGGGGGATTTGGGCTAATTCCTGCCGCGCCCATTGGGCTAATGCTAGAGTTTGCGCCATCAGTTCCCGGCCCGCCGTCGCCATCTGTTGCCGCGCCCCATCGAGGGAAGCTAAGAGGAGCGAGTTGGGGCTGGTGGATTGCACCATTGCTATACATTGAGCGAGGCGGGGCCAATGGAGGCGATCGCCCTGACCATGGAGCATCGCCGCCTGACTCAAGGCCCCTAACACCTTATGGGTAGACTGCACCACCAGATCCGCCCCCAAGCTCAGGGCTGAGGGGGGAAGATCGGGGTGAAAAGCAAAATGGGGGCCGTGGGCTTCATCCACCAATAAAGGGATGCCGTGGCCATGCACAACTTCAGCAATGGCGGCTAAATCCGTACAAATGCCGTGGTAGGTGGGATAAACCACCAACACCGCCCGCACATCGGGATGAGTTGCTAAGGCTTCAGCCACCGCCGCCGCCGTCATCCCATAGGCTAAATCCTGCTCTGCGCCGTAGGCGGGATGAATGAACACCGGCCAAGCCCCCGCCAGAATTAGCCCGTTGATAATCGAACTATGGACATTGCGGGGCAGGATGATCTTGCCCCCCTCCCCACAGGTGGCCAAAATCGCCGCCAACAGGCCCCCACTGGAACCATTCACTAAAAACCAAGTCCGCTCCGCCCCAAAGGTCTGGGCCGCCAAGGTTTGCGCAGCGGCGATAGGTGCGCTATCGCAGATCGCCCCCTCCTCTGCCGCTAAATTGCCAATGGTGGGCAACTCCGGGAAATCATAGGCCGCCGCCGCCCCCAGCAGCGGTTTTAACGCCGCTGGCAACCCCACCCCCCGCCGATGGCCGGGGGTATAAAAGGGGGCATGATCCCACCGAGCCGCCGCCTTTAACGCCGCAATCAGCGGCCCCTCCGCTGTCATCTACGCCGAAAACACCATAATGCTGCCGGAATAGCAGGAAACCCACACCTCGCCCCGCTCCGCATCGTAGGTAATGCCGATGGGCTTGTCATTGACGTTCACCGTTTGCACCACATCCATTGTGGCAGTGCGCACCTTCGTCATCGTATTGGAATGGTAATTCACCACATAGAGAAATTCGCCGGTTTGGGAGAGGATCATGCTGCGGGGAGCGTTGCCGGTTCTGGCCTTGGCTACCACATTACCGCTGGCTAGATCGATTTTCGCCACCTGGCTTTCCCCGTTGAGACTGCTGTAGAGATAGCGGCCCGAGGGGTCAAGGTTGAGATGACGGGGCGATCGCCCCACATCCCGAATCCAACCCACTTGAAAATCTGCCAAATTGACCTTGGCAATATGTTGGGAACCCATCACCGCAACATAGGCAGTTTCTGATTGGGCATCAACGACAATCCCCCGGGGATAACGGCCCAACTTCACCCGCCGAATTTCCCGCCCTTGGCGCACATCCACCACACTGAGATCATCAGTACACCAATTCGTCACCAATACATAGCGATCGTCGGGGGTCGTGGCCACAAACTTCGGCACCGATCCAACCCGAATCACCTGCTCAATGGCGAAATTTTGGGTATTGATGCGATAGAGAAAACTGCTATCTGTGCCCTGGGTGGGGGTGCATTGATCTCCCCCTGGATGGTTAAACCCCGCCCCATACATTTTGTAATTGGAAACCCAAGCATATTGACCACTGTGGGAAAAACTCGCCTCCACCGGAGAGCCACGATGGATTCCCCCATATTGGGGATAGCCAAATTTTTCGAGATCCACCGTATCAGCAATGGTTTTCACGAGGTTATAGCTGCGATCGTACACCGTGATGCTGTGGTTATACATCATGTTTTGGGCGAAAAATAGCCCATCACCGGAATGGACAATGGATTTCGGGGCAATATCGCCATAGATGGTTTTGCGGTGCTCCATCTTACGGGTGGGCGCCATGGCGTTGAAGGTTTGCACCTCACCGGTAAAGGAAGTTTCTCGGAATGTGGCCGGTGTGGCCCGGGGGGGGGCGGTATCCGCCGTAAACCGTTGGCTGCCATTGCTAAAGGACACGGCTAGGCCAATGTTGGGCTGCTCTTGGGCCATTTGAGCAATGAACCGCTGACTGGCGCGGGCGAAGGGCGTAGCGATGGCCGCTGGGTTGGGGGTTCTCCGGGGCTGGGTAGCTGCTTCCCAATCGGCATCGGGGCCGGGGGGTTGGGGCTTGACGGTCGGGGCCGGGGCCAGAGCCGCATCCAAACCACTGCCGCCGGTGGTAAATCCCTCCATTTGAAAGGGAGAATTTTCTGGCGTGGTGGCGCTTGCATCGGTCGCGTTTTGCCCCTGGCCCCCCGCTGCAATTTGACGACGGGTTTCAGGGCCCACCACGCCATCGGCGGTTAAGCCATGGGCCTGTTGAAAGGCTTTCACTGCGGTTTCCGTGAGGGTTCCGTAGTAGCCGCTGGTGGGGCCTTTGAAGTAGCCCAGTTGTTGTAACTGCTCTTGGACTTGGCGTACCTGGCTATTGTTTTGGCCATATTTCAGCAGACCGGCGCTGGCGGGGTTGAGGGGGGTGTTAACGGTATTTTTGGCGGCTTCTCCCCCGTAGAGGCTGGCTTGGGTGACGGGGCCAGCAATGCCATCGGCATCCAGTTGATTGACCCGTTGGAATTGCTGGACGGCTTCGGCAGTGATGGGGCCGTAATAACCGGTGATTGGGCCGTTGAAATAGCCTTTGGTTTTAAGGGTGGTTTGCAGGGTCTCCACTTGGGGGCCGCGATCGCCCGTTTGTAGGGCCAAAGCAATATTTTGCAGGCTCAAAGTAAATAACCCAATGGCCAACACCAACCACGCCATCGAAGCGAGACGCAACTGTGCAGAACGCAGAAAATTGGGCAGCGAAATCGCACCGTGGGGGGGATCGGTGTCAGCCTCAAACAATAAGCTGTAATAGAGGTAGGACAAAGATTCCATAGGGAAAAGCTTGGCAGTTTAAATCCATCCTAACAAATTAAGTTTACTGCTCTTGATCCATGGGGAAAAATACTAACACCAACCCATCATCTTGGCATTTAAATATTAGTATTTAAATATTGGTATCTAAATACTAATATTTAAAAGATACCAATGGGGGATGGGATTGAGGAGCAATGGCGATCGCCATCTCTATCTATTTAATCAATTTAATCAATGGATCAAGGGTGACGCTACCTTGCCGCAGAATCCGCCAACCTGCCGCCGTCCATTGGGCAACTGTTGAGGGTTGGCCACTGCCCCAGGACTGCTCCGGGGGAAATTGTTCCCTTGGGGGAATGGCGACGGTGGGGAATGTGGCTTGAATTTCGCCAAAACGGGTTAACGGCGGTTGGCCGGAACGGTTGGCGCTGGTGGTGGCCAGGGGTTGACTTTCGCGCAATAGCTCTAGGGCAAAGGCTTGATCAGGAACCCGGATGCCGATGGTGCCGGGGTTTTGGGGGTTCATTGTGGCGGGAACCCGATCGGTAGCGGGGAGGACGAGGGTGAGGGGGCCGGGCCAATATTGTTGGGCGATCGCCTCCCATTCCCTCCGCTCTGCCGCTGTCCCCGCTACATAGGGGGCAAAGTCTTGCCAAGCCGCCCCTAATAAAATCAAGGGTTTATCCGGTTGCCGCTGTTTGAGGTGAAAAATCTGTTCACCATGGATCGGCAGCGTCCCTAGGGCAGGGACGGTATCGGTGGGAAAGCTGATCACGCCACCGCTGGCTAATTTTTGCAACAGTTCAGGAATTGAGGCCATAACGCAAAATCAAGCAATCCCCCCAGGGTAAGGCCTTGGGGGGAAGGGAAGCAAGGGCGATCGCCCCTGGGGTTCCCCTTCTGGGCTAGGATCAGGATTGCCCTCCATCCATAGCAACAGAAATTTTGAGTGATTCTTCCCCGTTAATTTTATTTTGGCATCGTCGTGACCTCCGCCTCAGCGACCACCGTACCCTCCATGCTGCTCGTCAGATTAGCCCCCGGATTGTCGGGGTGTTTTGTTTTGATCCGGCCCTGTTAAACAATCAAGAGGTGGCTCCGGCGCGGGTGGCCTATTTAATTGGCTGTTTAAGGGAATTAGCCGCCCAATACGAAGCCCAAGGCAGCAGTTTGCGGTTCCTCCAAGGCACACCCCAAACCGCTTTGGTGAATTTGGCTCAGGCTTTGAACGTGGATCAGGTGTTTTGGAGCGAAGATGTGGAACCCTACGCCCAAGAGCGCGATCGCACCGTTGCCGCCGCCCTGGAAGCTGAGGGAATTACCGTGCAAACCCGTTGGGATCAACTGCTTTGCACCCCGGCCCAAGTCCAGACCCAATCGGGAACCCCCTACACCGTATTTAGCCCCTTTTGGAAAAATTGGCGGGCGCAACCGAAAACAGAACCCTATCCCCCCGTGGCGGATTTGCAGGGGTTAACGGCTGCGGAGGAGGAGATTGCCACCGCCCAAGGCACAATCCCCCTCCCCACCGCTGCGGATCTGGGGTTTGATTGGCAAAATGGCTTTGTTCTCGAACCAGGAGAAACCGCTGCAACGCAACGACTGGCGGCATTTTGCGATCGCGCCCTTAGCCAATACGCCGAAGACCGCAACCACCCCAGCCGCTTGGGAACCTCCCAACTCAGTCCCGCGTTGAAATTTGGGGCCATCGGCATTCGTACCGTTTGGCAGGCCGCCGCCCTCACCGCCGCCGAGGCCAACTCCGATGAAGCCCGCCAGAATATTGAAACTTGGCAGCAGGAACTGGCTTGGCGGGAGTTTTATCACCATGCCCTTTATCATTTTCCTGCCCTCGCGGATGGCCCCTACCGGCCCATTTTCCAAGACTTCCCCTGGGAAAATGACCCGGACTTATTTGCGGCCTGGTGTGAAGGGCGCACCGGCTACCCGATTATTGATGCGGCAATGCGGGAATTAAACCAAACCGGCTGGATGCACAACCGCTGTCGGATGATTGTGGCGAGCTTCCTCACTAAAGACCTGATTATTGATTGGCGATGGGGAGAGCGGTATTTTATGCAGCGGTTAGTGGATGGGGATTTGGCGGCGAATAATGGCGGTTGGCAATGGAGTGCGTCCAGTGGCATGGATCCCCGGCCACTACGGATCTTTAACCCCAAGACCCAAACCCAGAAGTTTGATCCAGAGGGGGAATATATTCGGGAATGGGTGGCAGAATTGCGATCGCTGGATCCTGAACCCCTAGTGACCGGCAAAATCCCCCCCCTCGAACGGGAGGCCCTCGGCTATCCCCAGCCCATTGTCGATCACTACGTTCGGCAACAGCGGTTTAAAGACCTCTACAACGCCGCGAAGGTGCGGCCCTTAGAGGCTTAGGCCTAGGCGGCCCCGGCCCATTGCCGTTGCTGGCTCCTGCGCTCATGGCGTTGTTTACGCCGGAGATGGTAGAAAATGCGGTCGATCATTGCTCGTAGTTCTTCGTTTAACTCTAGGTCGTGGCGGAGATCTTCGAGGAGGCGGACTTCTTCGTCGGTGATGTGATGAATGTGATCAATTTGTTGGTAGAGGCTGTGCAAAAATTCAAGCCGTTGCAGCCGTTGATTGATTTGAGCGTTGGTGATGGCTGGATTCATGATGCAAACCTCGTGATGAAGATCATGGTTCACACTGTAAAAACAAGCTGTGAAAAAGTTGTGAAGGGATAGCTTTGAGCCGGAAAATTGGGCTATCCCTAGGGGATGTTGTTGCTGACTATCAAGTTGAAACCCTGATGAATTCTGGGGTTTACCTAAGCTTTAAGCTATTGTAAAACTTTCTTTACAATCATAGAAGTCTTGCTATTTTGTTCATTACGAACTAAATGCCACTTTAATGCCACCACCATAAACTGAGGCAGAGCAGGGAGATCATCCCCAGTGCTACCCAAACAAATTGATTATCTTGGGTATTGACTTGACTTAAATCAATGTCTTCAATGACCGCTTTTCGTTTAGGGAGGCGATCGGCTTCAGTTTTGGCGGGGACGTAGCGATCGCGCCCTTGGCTATCAGCCAACTGGCTGAGATCGGGAATTTCCGTCAGCCATTCCTTGGGGCGTTGCAAAACCGGAGCTTTAAGGATGTAGAGCAGGTTTTGGGCCTGTTGGCGCGTAAAGGGGGAGGGGTGGAGGAGGAGGGATTCACAGAGGGTGAGGGCGGCTTGGCAATCCCCCTGGCTCTGGTGGGCATTGACCAACCAAAGTTGAATCTCACCCCCCCGGCGGGAGCTGGCATAACTCCGAGCCAAAGCCCATTCAAAAAGGGTAATGCTCACGGTGTATTGTTCCCGCTCAAAGGCCTGCTGTCCCAGCTCAAAGGCTTGATCAGCGGTTAAATCTTTTAAATTCCCTAAGGGCTGGCGATCGCTCATCCCCCCTTTTCCTCCCTGTCGCAAATTTTTCAGAACTTAGCGCAAAACTTGCAACTTGGGCAATCCTAGCCCGCCATTAACGCCTGCACTGCCGCTTGATACTGCTGATCCGCCGCCGTCCCCACCTGATCCAGGGCAATGGGTTCCTGGGGAACCACCTGATCCGGCAGGATGCCCAAACGATGAATATCCTTGTGGTTCGGTGTTTCGTATTTAGCCACCGTCACCGCTAAACCGGAATCATCAGGCAATTCAAACAGCGATTGAATCAAACCCTTGCCAAAGGTACGCTCTCCCACCAACACCGCCCGGCCGTTATCTTGCAACGCCCCGGCTAAAATTTCGCTGGCGCTGGCTGTACCCTGATTCACTAACACCACCAGGGGAGCCGCCGTTAAAGCGTGGTGAGGGGCATCAAAGCTATCGAACATCCCCTGACGATTAACGGTGTAGACAATTGTGCCATCGTCAAGCCAGAGGCCGGCAATATCAATCCCAGCCTGTAGTAAACCCCCCGGATTGTTGCGCAGATCCAAAATGTAGCCCTTGGCCCCTTGGTTTTCGAGGTTCACCATGCCCTGGGCCAGTTCCCCACGGGCATTGGCACTGAATTGGGCAAGACGGAGGTAGCCGATGGGGAATTGGGGATTGTGGCGATCCAATTGAGTGACAACGGGATTGAGGGCAATGCGATCGCGCACCAGTTCAAACTGATAAATTGCCTCAGTTTTGGGCCGTTGCACCGTCAGGTTCACCGTTGTGCCTCGGGGGCCACGCATCAGTTGCGCCGCCGCCTCTAGGGGGAGGGGGGCGGTATCCTGTTGGTCAATTTTGAGGATGCGATCGCCCCCCAAAATCCCCGCCCGCTCCGCTGGAGAGCCAGGAATGGGAGCCACCACTTCGAGATCATGGGTATTGGGGTTTAAATCAATTTGCAACCCCACCCCCGACAATGCTCCGGTGGTACTGACCTGTAAACTGCGGTACTGCTCCGGCCGCAACAGCCGCGTAAAGGGATCATCCAGGGTGGCCAGCATCTCCTCAATGGCCCCATAGGCCGCCTCCCGATCCGCCAAGGGCCGCCGCAGATAGTCCTGCCGCAGCCGCCACCAGTTTTGGTGGTTAAAGCTGTCATCCAGGTAGGCCTGATTGACAATCCGCCAAGCTTGCAAAAAAATCTTCTGGTCTTCGGAAAATGCCTGAGCCACATCCACCGGCACGAGCCAGCCCCAAACGATCACCACCAAAATCAAGGCTAGCTTGAGCAACCTGCCCCAGCGGCTGCATTTCTGATTCCGGACATCCTTGGCAAATAACTGCAAATCTCTACCCTCCATCATCGGGTTTGCTCCCCCCGTTTTAACCGGCTATGTTACATTCTTTAAGGGAAGAGATGTATATTCAACCTTGGTTTAAGCTCCCAGCCATCTTCTAATTCATCCCTGTTCGGAGATCTGGAACGCATCTCATCACTATCCCTCTTTCACCCCACTGAATTCAAGCTCAATGTTTACAAAGCAAGTTACTGAATCCAAAGCATACCAATGGTTTCAGGAGCGTCTTGAGATTCAAGCTATCTCTGATGACATTTCCAGTAAATACGTTCCCCCCCACGTCAATATCTTCTATTGCCTCGGCGGGATCACGCTGGTTTGCTTCCTGATCCAATTTGCCACCGGCTTTGCCATGACCTTCTACTACCGCCCCACGGTAACGGAAGCCTTCACGTCGGTGCAATACCTGATGACCGAAGTGAACTTCGGTTGGTTGATCCGCTCCGTCCATCGCTGGTCTGCCAGCATGATGGTCTTGATGATGATTCTCCATGTTTTCCGGGTTTACCTCACCGGCGGCTTCAAGCGCCCCCGGGAACTCACCTGGATCACCGGTGTGGTGATGGCGGTGTTGACGGTTTCCTTCGGTGTAACCGGCTACTCCCTGCCTTGGGATCAAGTGGGTTACTGGGCGGTGAACATCGTTTCCGGTGTACCGGCAGCGATTCCCGTCGTGGGCGATCAACTGGTGGAACTGATGCGCGGTGGTGTATCCGTTGGCCAAGCCACCCTGACCCGCTTCTATAGCCTCCATACCTTTGTCTTGCCCTGGATGATTGCGGTGTTCATGTTGGCGCACTTCTTGATGATTCGGAAGCAAGGGATTTCTGGCCCTCTCTAAGGCGATCGCCCATAGATCCATCTAGAATGATCCCCATCACTGAAGACCATCAGAGCTCGACAATAGGAGAACATCAATACCATGTCCACACTCAAAAAGCCCGATTTAAGTGACCCCAAACTCTTGGCCAAACTGGCCAACGGGATGGGTCATAACTACTACGGTGAGCCAGCTTGGCCCAACGACCTGCTCTACACCTTCCCGATTGTGATCATGGGAACCATTGCCCTGGTGGTGGGTTTAGCGGTGCTTGACCCCGCCATGGTGGGCGAACCTGCGAACCCCTTCGCGACCCCCTTGGAAATTTTGCCGGAATGGTATTTATACCCCACCTTCCAAATCCTGCGGGTGGTTCCCAATAAACTCCTCGGTATCGTTGCCCAGGGCGCAATTCCCGCTGGTTTGATGTTGGTGCCGTTTATTGAAAACGTCAACAAATTCCAAAACCCCTTCCGCCGTCCGGTGGCCACTGCTGTCTTCATGTTTGGCACGGTTGTCACCATTTGGCTCGGTGCAGGGGCATTAATGCCCATTGACAAGTCCTTAACTTTGGGTTTGTTCTAGACCCCAGCGGCTAAAAATCTGAACTGAAGCCGGCGATCGCGATCGCCGGCTTTTTGATTGATCCCCCTAGCGATCCCCCTTGGTGATAGACTTTTCCTTGGCATCAAAACGTTGCCCCGGAACGGTTTTAAAAATAAGAGGAATAGATCTGTGGAAAGCACGCTGGGATTAGAAATTATTGAAGTTGTCGAACAAGCTGCCCTCGCCTCTGCCAAATGGATGGGGAAAGGGGAAAAAGATACCGCCGATGAGGTAGCGGTGGAAGCAATGCGGGCGCGGATGAACAAAATTCACATGCGCGGTCGTATTGTGATTGGGGAAGGGGAACGGGATGATGCCCCAATGCTCTACATTGGCGAAGAAGTCGGGATCTGCACCCAAGAGAACGCCGACCAGGTGTGCAACATCCAAGAATTGATGGAAATTGATATTGCCGTTGACCCCTGCGAAGGGACGAACTTGGTAGCCTATGGACAGCCCGGCTCCATGGCGGTGTTGGCCATTTCCGAGAAAGGCGGCCTGTTTGCGGCCCCTGACTTCTATATGAAAAAGTTGGCTGCGCCTCCGGCGGCCAAAAACCATGTTGATATTAATAAAACCCCCACTCAGAACCTACAAATTCTCTCGGAATGCCTCGATCGCTCCATTGAAGAATTGGTGGTGGTGGTGATGGATCGCTCCCGCCATAAAGATCTGATCAATGAAATTCGCACCGCTGGGGCTCGGGTGCGCCTGATCAGTGATGGGGATGTTTCCGCCGCCCTCTCCTGTGCCTTTTCCGGTACCAATATCCACGCCTTAATGGGAATTGGGGCGGCTCCGGAAGGGGTGATTTCCGCTGCGGCGATGCGCTGCCTAGGGGGACACTTCCAGGGACAACTGATCTACGATCCGGAAGTGGTGAAAACCGGTCTGATTGGCGAAAGTAAAGAAGGCAATATTGCCCGCCTTAATGAAATGGGGATCACGGACATTGACCGGGTTTATGATGCGGAAGAACTGGCCTCAGGAAACACCGTCCTGTTCGCTGCCTGTGGGATTACCCCCGGCACGCTGATGAATGGCGTGCGCCTGTTCCATGGTGGGGCCCGGACGCAAAGCTTGGTCATTTCCAGCGAAACCAAGACCGCTCGCTTTGTGGATACGGTTCACATGTTTGATCAGCCGAAATACATCCAACTCCACTAGGTTGTTGTTTGGCCTTGCTCCCCTCGCCCCTTCTCCCATTTTGGGGAGAGGGGGATCGGGGGGATGCGGGCTGAGTGAGGTTTTGAGATTAAGCCACGGCCCCTTGAAACTTCCCCCTGGATGAGGGGGAGGTTTTGCCTTTGGAGCGGGTATGGGCTGCGTTGCGCTGGTTGCTGGCGGTTTGCCTCCTTAATCCAGGAATATGAGTCAAAAACGCGATAATGTAACGAAACGCAACGTATAATATCCACAGAGCAAAATTGTAAACAAATCTTAAGGATTGAAACTCTTGCCATGCAAGTTGCGATCGCCGGAGCCGGATTAGCCGGATTAGCCTGTGCCAAATATCTCGTCGATGCAGGCCACACCCCCGTTGTGTTAGAACGCCGCGATGTCTTGGGGGGGTTAGTTGCTGCTTGGCAAGACGAAGAGGGGGATTGGTACGAAACGGGGTTGCATGTCTTCTTTGGGGCTTATCCCAATATGCTGCAACTGTTCGCGGAATTAGGCATTGAAGACCGGTTGCAGTGGAAAGACCACACACTCATTTTCAACCAACCGGAAAAACCCGGAACCTATTCCCGCTTTGATGTGCCGGATTTGCCCGCCCCCATCAACGTGATTCTCTCGATTCTGCGCAACAACGATATGCTCACCTGGGAGCAAAAGTTCCGCTTCGCCTGGGGCTTGTGGCCCGCTATCCTCCGAGGTCAGGACTATGTGGAAGCCATGGATCGCTATACGCTCTTGGAGTGGTTAGAGCGTCAGGGGGTGGACGAAAAGGTGAATAGTGATATTTTCATCGCAGCATCGAAGGCCTTGACGTTTATTAACCCCGACGAGGTCTCGGCGACGGTTCCCCTCACTGCCCTGAATCGCTTCCTGCAGGAACGCTACGGCTCCAAGGTGGCTTTCCTCGATGGCTCCCCCACAGAACGCCTCTGCCAGCCCCTGGTGGAATACATCACAGCCCATGGCGGCGAAGTGCATCTCAATCGCGCCCTGCAGGAAATTGCCCTCAATCCGGATCAGACGGTGCAGGGGTTTGTGATGCGGGATGGCGAAGTGATTACCGCTGATGCCTACGTTTCCGCTTTATCGGTTGATCCCCTCAAGTCGCTCCTGCCCCAACCCTGGCGAGCTCTGCCCTTTTTTGAAAAACTCAGCCATCTTGAAGGTGTGCCGGTCATCAATATTCATCTTTGGTTTGATCGGAAACTGACGGATATTGATCAGTTGCTGTTTTCCCGCTCTGAATTGCTGAGTGTCTACGCGGATATGAGTAATACCTGTCGCGGCTATGAGAGCGATCGCTCCATGTTAGAACTGGTTCTCGCCCCCGCCGCCGCCTGGATCAGCCAATCCGATGAGGCGATTCTCACGGCCACCATGGCGGAATTGCAAAAACTCTTCCCCCACCATTTCAGCGGCGACAACCCTGCTCAATTGCTGAAATCGAAAGTGGTCAAAACCCCCCGCTCGGTCTATAAGGCGGTGTCTGGCTCCCAAGCCCATCGCCCCACCCAAACCACCCCGATCCCTAACTTTTACCTGGCGGGCAGCTATACCTGGCAGGAGTTTCTCGGCAGTATGGAGGGGGCGGTGCTGTCGGGTAAGCTGGCGGCGGGGGCGATCGCCCAAACCCCAGCCCCCCCACCAGCGGCCCTCATCGCGTCCTAGTCCAC
>RECT01000119.1 GCA_007693875.1 Spirulina sp. DLM2.Bin59 | reverse complement strand
GCGGTTGGGGAACAGTCGCGCCACGGTGAGCGGGGTCTATCAGGGATCATGGTCGGGGGAGCGCACCACCTGGGGGGGAGATCTCCGCTACTATGTCCGGCCCCTAGGGCATTATTTCAATGTTGCTCCCGTGGTGGGCTATCGCCACATCACCACCCAAGGGCAAACCATTGACGGGGTGAATGTGGGGGCTAAGGTGCAGGTTGCCCTTTCGCGCAGTGGGGCCGCTGATTTATCCTTGCAGCAAACTTTTGTCCGCCCTGGCCAAAGTGATGAGGTGGGGATCACCACTCTCTCCCTAGGCTATGCCTTCACCCGACAACTGCGGTTAACCACGGATCTTGAAAAACAAAATTCCCCGATTCGGAAAGATAGCCGCGTTGGCATCGGTTTGGAATGGCTTCTTGATTAATCTGCCGTAGCTGCTTTGAGCCTAGCGACAGAGGAAAATGGGAATCGTGCAACTGCGTAGCAATTGCAGTGTGGTGCTGCCAATCACCAACTGACGGATGCGGCTGTGGCCGTAGGCTCCCATCAAGAGGAGGTCAATGTTGGCATCGGTAATATATTGGGCGATCGCCTTTTCCGGTTCCCCCACCACCATCTGGCAATGGGGATTCATCCCCCCATTTTGGAGCCATTGTTGAGCCTCACCGATGCGGGCGATCGCGCCTTGATCCTCCGGCTGTTTTCCCACCGTTAACACATGGATTTCTAACCCATGGAGGCTGGGGGTTTCCACCAGAAACTGCAACATTTTGCGACCCGTGTTGCTGCCATCATAGGCAATCAAGAGCCGTTCAATGGGGCGAAATGTACGGGGCGTGACAAAGCAAGGTTTACGACTGCTGCGGACAATCCGATCCACATTCGCCCCCAAATGTTTAGAGGCAAAATCCGCCGCTTCCCCCCGTTTCCCCAACAGAATCACATCGGCTTTCGCCTCAAACTCCTCCAAGCAATCCACTAAAAACCCGGTGCGATGGGTTAAATCAAAATCCGTCACCCCCGCCATCTCCATGGCTTGGGCGGCATTTTTGAGGATTAACTTAGCCCGCTGGTTATTGAGCTTGGCCCGCTCATGCTCCAAATTCACCAACTCATTGAGCAATTCCTCGGAAGCCCCCAAGCCAATGCTGCCGCTGAGGTTGCCGGTGGAAGCGACTTTTTGGCTGCGAATATCCGTTACGGAGAGGATATTAATGCGGGCCGCCATCTGAGCCGCCAGCCATGCCCCATATTGATAGAGGGGGGTGGCAAACAGCGAGCCATCGGTACAGAGAAGCAGGGTTTTCATTACGGTTTCTGGGTAGGAACATCGGTGGGAGAGGCGGCGAGTTTGTTGAACAGGGTTGCACTGGCTTCATTTAAGCCGATAATTTCAACCTCTGTCCCATTGCGGCGAAACTTTAAAACGGCGCGATCGAGCACCTCTACCGCCCCCTGATCCCATAAATGGGCATGGGTGAGATCAATGGTGACGCGATCGAGCAGTTCAGTGAAATCAAAGGCGGCTAAAAATTCATCCCGGGAGAGGAAGAAAATTTGCCCCGCTACGGTATAGGTGCGATGGCTGCGATCTGCACTGAGGACTTGATCCACAAAGACCAATTGGGCAATCTTGTTGGAGAAAAACACGGTGCTCATCACAATTCCCGTCACCACACCGAGGGCAAAATTGCGGGTCAAAATTGTGACGATCATTGTTGTTAACATCACCGCCGTCTCACTGCGGGGAATGCGGGGCAAATTTTTAAAGGAAGACCAGCGGAATGTGCCGATCGCCACCATGATCATCACTGCCACCAGCGTGGCCATGGGCATTTGACTGACCCAATCCTTGAGGACTAAAATCGCAAAAATCAAGAACAGCCCGGAGGCCAGGGTAGAAAGTCGCCCCCGTCCGCCGGATTGGACATTAATCACCGATTGGCCGATCATGCCACAGCCGGCCATCCCCCCGAAAAAGGCCGTGATGATATTGGCCAGGCCTTGGCCTTTGGCTTCTTGGTTTTTATCGCTGGGGGTGTCGGTGAGTTCATCCACTAAAGCGGCGGTGAGGAAGGAGGCCAAGAGGCCGACGATGGCGAGGGTGAGGGAATAGGGGAGGATGTTTTGCAGCGTTTCCACCGTGTGGGGACCCTGGGGCAGGGCAAAGAAGGGGAGGGTGGCGGGGAGTTCCCCCATATCGCCGACGGTGGGGACATCGAGTTTAAGGGCGATCGCCGCCAGGGTCATCACTGCCAAAGCCACCAAGGGGGAGGGGATTGCTTTGGTGAATCGGGGCAGAATGTAGATGATCCCTAAGGAGAGGGCGGTGAGGATATAGACAGCAACGGGGACGTTGGTGAGTTGGGGCAATTGGGCGAGGAAGATTAACACCGCTAGGGCGTTGATGTAGCCAATCATCACGGCACGGGGGACATATTTCATTTGGCGGCCCAATTTTAAAACGCCAAATAAAACCTGCCACAACCCCGTTAGGACTGTGGCCGCAAAAAGATATTCAATGCCATGGTCTTTGACTAAATCGATCATCAACAGGGCCATGGCTCCCGTCGCGGCGGAGATGGAGCCGGGCCGGCCGCCAAAAAAGGCGGTAATCACGGCAATTAAAAAGGAGGCATAGAGGCCCACCTTAGGATCAACCCCGGCAATGATGGAAAAGGCGATCGCCTCTGGAATCAGAGCCAACCCCACCACCATCCCCGCTAAAACATCGTTTTTAACATTTGAGAACCATTCTCGTTTTAGCGTCCGGATATCCAATCGTCCTCCCTAGGGGTGTTGAGCGTTTGCCCAACAATCCTATCCCTCTGGGGAAGGTTTGGGAAGGTTCGAGCCTGTACCCCCCCCACGGGAAAGGTGGGGGGAAGGTAAGCTCTAGGCTGGTTTGGCTTTTTTGGGGGCCGGTTGAATGCCATTGAGGAACATCGGTACAAACTTCTCGATAAAGTCTTGGGGGTTGCGATCCCAGGCTTTTTTCGCCACATGCAGCCGGGTCATTTGTAATTGGGGAGAGAGGAGGGTTTGGGGGAGTCGCTCCATTAAATATTGGGGCCGATCCCACAAGGGGAGCTGGTTGGTGATTTCCACCAAATCATTGAGGCGGCGTAACTCTGCCCCCGCCATGATATCCATCCCCGCTTCATAGGCGGCTTGCTCAATGCGGCTGTATTTTTCCTTGGCGGCGGTGACTTTTTGACGATGGCGATCGCTCTTTTTGGCGATTTGGGCCAGGAGGCGATTGCCCCAACGCACATGGCCGGTTTCCTCAGGGAAAATCTGCTCAATGGTGGCGCGAATTTTGTCGTTTTCTTCACTGGGAGCGGCTTTGAGAGCTTGAATATGGGCAGAAAAATACTCACAGCCCCGCTTTTCGGTGACATTAATCGCCGCTAGGGCCTCAATCATCCGCTCTTCCGGCTCTTGGGAAGCATCCCCTAACAACCGCTCAAATTCACCAATATAGGAAACACCGGGGGGCGTACCGATGTCTTCCCCCAATTCATAGAGCAAAT
>RECT01000469.1 GCA_007693875.1 Spirulina sp. DLM2.Bin59 | reverse complement strand
CAAAAAAATCAGGGCCGCGAAAATCCTGATTCCGCACTTGATCGAGGCTGTAGTAAATGAACATATTGCCCCCGGTGAAATAGTCTTCCCGTGGCGCGAGAGCACTATGGGCGCTGGCAATCAGCGCATTCATGGCGATGCGGTGGCGGTTACTTTCCAAGGGTACTCCGTCGTCGTAGGGTAAATCTTTGGGGGGCAGCGTGGGGGGTTCGGGGGTGAAATAGGCGGTCATGGCAGCACGGGGTTGCGATGGGTCTCATTATAGCCCTTTTGTATTGTTTTTTGATCCGGTGTGAGGATCGCCTTCTCTGCTACATTGGCCCCTAGCACCATCTGTTAAACTTGCCCCGCTTGCCACAAAGGAGAATCCCCCATGAGTTACCGCATGGATCGCCGTGCCTACGCTGAAACCTTTGGCCCCACCACGGGCGATCGCCTTCGTCTTGCCGATACTGACCTGATTATTGAAGTAGAGCGGGATTTCACCACCTACGGCGATGAAGTGAAATTTGGCGGCGGCAAGGTGATCCGCGATGGCATGGGGCAATCCCCCATTTCCCGCGCTGATGGGGCGGTGGATCTGGTAATTACCAATGCGTTGATCCTCGATTGGTGGGGGATTGTGAAGGCGGATGTGGGGATTAAAGATGGCCGGATCGTGGCCATTGGTAAGGCCGGCAACCCCTATATTCAGGACAATATAGATATTATTATCGGCCCCAGCACCGAGGCGATCGCCGCCGAAGGCCATATCCTCACCGCTGGCGGCATTGATGCCCATATTCATTTCATTTGCCCCCAACAGATTGAAACGGCCATCGCCTCCGGGATCACGACGATGATCGGCGGCGGCACTGGCCCCGCCACGGGAACCAACGCCACCACCTGCACCCCCGGAGCCTGGAATATTGCTCGGATGTTACAGGCGATCGAAGCCTATCCCCTCAATTTCGGCTTTATGGGCAAAGGCAACAGCAGCCAACCCCAGGGACTCAGGGAACAGGTGGCAGCGGGGGCGATCGGCTTGAAACTCCATGAAGATTGGGGTACGACCCCGGCGGCCATTGATACCTGCTTGAGCGTGGCGGAAGAATACGATGTGCAAGTGGCGATCCACACCGACACCCTCAACGAAGCGGGTTTTGTGGAAGACACGATCGCCGCCTTCAAAGGCCGCACCATCCACACCTACCACACCGAAGGGGCTGGTGGCGGCCATGCCCCGGACATTATTAAGGTATGCGGTGAAACCAACGTCCTCCCCTCCTCCACGAACCCCACCCGCCCCTACACGGTGAACACCCTCGAAGAACATCTCGATATGTTGATGGTCTGCCACCATTTGGATCGCAGCATTCCTGAAGATGTGGCCTTTGCTGAATCGCGGATTCGTCGGGAAACCATCGCCGCCGAGGATATCTTGCACGACAAAGGCGCGTTTAGCATGATCTCCTCGGACTCCCAAGCCATGGGCCGCGTCGGTGAGGTTATTCTCCGCACCTGGCAAACGGCCCATAAAATGAAAACCCAGTTTGGGGCGTTGGGGGAAGATTGCGATCGCCACGACAACCACCGCGCTAAACGCTACATCGCCAAATACACGATCAACCCCGCCATTACCCACGGCATTAGCGATGAGGTGGGTTCGGTGGAAGTGGGGAAATTGGCGGATCTTTGCCTTTGGAAACCGGCCTTTTTTGGCGTGAAACCCCAGTTAATCCTTAAAGGGGGCTTCATCGCCTATGCCCAAATGGGCGACCCCAACGCCAGCATCCCCACCCCGGAACCCGTCCATATGCGCCCCATGTTTGGCAGTTTTGGCCGGGCCATGGCCCCCACCTGCTTAACGTTCCTCTCCCAGGAGGCGATCGCCGCTGGCCTCCCCGCTCAAATCGGCCTCCAAAAGGGGGTCTATGGGGTGCGCAATACCCGCACCATCACCAAGGCCACCATGAAACTCAACGACTACCAGCCCCGCATTGAGGTGGATTCCGAAACCTACGAAGTCCGCGCCGATGGGGAATTGCTCACCTGCGAACCCGCCACCGTCCTGCCCATGGCCCAGCGCTATTTCCTGTTTTAAGCACAAACAGATCATCCCCCCAGGGGGATGATCTTCAACCAATGGCGATCTGCTTTGGACAGGTTAACAGCGGCACTTTCTTAAAAAATGCTAAGTTTTGTTGAGCATAGACTTCTCGGTGTTATACTCAGAGAACGAGTATGAGAATCGGTAACAGCATTTGTTTTTCAGTATTGATTGGTTTTTTCCCTCAGCTATTGACAGGCTATTCTCCGAAATCTTGGCTCTTGGACAATTACTTGATTGAGGAGACATTCGATTTATGTCAATTTATGTTGGCAACCTTGCCTATTCCATTACCCAAGACAACCTGACTGAAGTTTTTGCAGAATACGGCAAGGTCAAGCGTGTTCATGTCCCCACGGATCGGGAAACCGGTCGGATGCGGGGCTTCGCGTTTGTGGAAATGGAAACTCCTGAAGAGGAGGCCTGTGCCATTGATGAACTCAATGGGGCTGAATGGATGGGTCGTGAACTTAAGGTGAACGAGGCTCGTCCCCGTGAGACTCGGAGTTCCTTCAGCGGTGGTGCTGGTGGTGGCGGCCGTCGCAATGACCGCTTCTAAGCCCCCTGGGTGATTTGATATTGCGCTTTCGGGAGACCCATGGAGTCCGTGGGTTTCCTGTTCGAGTGCATTCTTTTGACGTTTATTGAGGAATAACCGTGTCTAAACGCCGCAATCTTAAAAAAGATAAAGCTGCTCGTAATGCCGCCTATGCCCGCCAGTTTCGCAAGAAGTCTACTCGCTCTTACTCCAAGGGTAGACGGTATTCCAGTGGTGGCTCCGAGAGCGAAAGCAATGAGCAATCCAACAATACTGAAGAGTAGTCTTCTGTTCTAGAGCCTTTTGGTGAAGTTCCCTGCAATGCTGAGATTTCCATGGCTGCGGGGAGTTGCTCGACCGCTGACCCTGATTGGGTTAGCGGTTATTTTGCTTTGGCTCCACAACGACGATATGCCCTTTTGGGATCAGGATGAAGCTGCCTATGCTGGCTTTGCACTTCAGATGCACACAACCGGGCAATGGTGGATTCCTGATTTTCTGTGGTCGGAACTGCACCGCAAGCCACCGCTCCAATTTTGGTTGATGGCGGGGGCGATGCAAGGTTTGGGTTGGGGGGAGTTTGCAGCCCGATTACCGAGTAGTACAGCAGTGGTAGCGACGGGGATTGTGGTTTGGCGATGGGGTCGGGGCATTTGGGGGGAGGCGATCGCCCAACGGGCCATGGGTTTAATTTTCGCCTCCCTATTACTCCCCCTCTTTGGCAAAGTGGCCCTCACCGATGGCCTGTTGGTGGGTTTGGAAACGGTGGCGATGTTGGCAATGCTCCGCGCCATCCTTACCCCCCATTGGTCTTGGTCGGTTTGGCTGTGGGGGGCGGTGGCTTTGGGGGTGCTGACGAAGGGGCCGCCGATTTTAATTTTAGTCCTGGGGAGTTGGGGCCTGTGGTGGTTGGG
>RECT01000260.1 GCA_007693875.1 Spirulina sp. DLM2.Bin59 | reverse complement strand
GATCAACATTTGGAACGGTTGGCGAAATTTAAACAGTTCATGCCCCGTTATCGGGGTACTCAGGCCCTGGGGGCGGTGGCGGCAATGGTGGTGACGGATGAGGTGGCAGATTATGCCTACCGTCAGGGCTTGTTTGTGTTGGCGCAATCGGGGGAAAATGTGGTGATTCTCAATGATGCCCAGTTTCAGCCGCAGGTTTGGTGATCGGGATTTGCGAAATTTGTCGTTCAGCGTCCTGTAACTGAATAGGTAACTCAGGGGCTGCGGGTCGAGGTTAAGTCGAGCCAGAAATGCGATCATAGGCTCTCGGTATGATACCCATTCCCTGAAATCCCTGGCAATAGGGAATTGGTATTGTCAAGGTTGTGGCGATGGTGTGGGATCTCGAAACTTCTGAATCCTTCTACAATGGATCCTGTCCCCCCTCAAACAAGCCATGACCGACGGGATCTATACTCTTGCCAATGATGCTGTTCTAGATCAATTGATCGCATTTTTAAATAGCGTTGAAGCCAACGCCGGGGATTATCCCGTGGCGGTGTTTGCCTATGATGATCAGATTACCCAGGTGGCGGCGGAAATTGACCGTCGCCCCAATGTGACGTTGTTGGCAGATCCGGAACTGTTTGCCCCTTGGGAAGAATTTTCCCGCCAGGTTTGGGAAACCCACCCGACAGCGCTCCAGAAATGGCGGGCGAAGGGAATTAAGGGAGTGCGACGACTTGGATCCAATCACCGTTATGCGGCTTTTGATGGGGCAGCTCCCTTTGAACGGTTTATTTATTTTGATGCGGATGTGGTGGTGTTGAATTCCGTCGAGTTCATTTTTAACCAATTGGATCACCACGATGCTGTGATTTATGATTTCCAATTTAAAGACCCTAGCCATATTCTCAATGTTGATTCCCCCTATTTCCAAACCCTGTTTACGCCGGAACAGTTGGGGACACAAATTTTTTGCGCTGGCTTTTTTGCTTCCCATCGGGGCCAGTTACCGGTGAGCGAGCGGCAATGGTTGGTGGAGCAGTTGGCGACGGGGGAAGCGGATATCCTTTACCCAGATGCTCCTAATCAATCGCTGTTGAATTATATGATGTTGCGATCGCACAAATCCATCTATAATTTCGCCATCCATCTCCCCCAGAGTGAATCCACGGGCTGTGCGGTGACATCCACCCATTTTGAGGAGCGCGAGCGCCTCGTTTTCGACCAGGGCAAACGCCTGACGTTCCTCCACTACATCGGCGTAGGGGCCGGCATCTTTAAACGTCTCACCGAGGGGGAAAACCTCGATTGTCCCTACCGCGAAACCTTCCTCGCCTACCGCTTTCTCCATCACCCCGACCAACGCCCCCAATTCCGAGGCAAACCCCAACCCCTCCATCGTCCCCCCAGTTTATTCAAACGGATTAGTAATAAATTAGGCCTCAAGTTGTGATGCAAGATCGGTAGAGGGGCAAAAGATTTTTTGCCCCTACTGATAGCAGATTTCCGATTAATCCCACTTCCTACTTCCCTCCTATGCGTGGCCTTTACATCACCGCTAACAACAAATTCACCGACCAGGCGATCGCCCTCCTCAACAGCATTCGCCATTATGATCCCGATGTGCCCATCACGCTGATCCCCTATGATCAAAACTATCAAGAGGTGGCAGCATTATTGGCGCGGGATTATGGCGTGAAGCTATATCAAGATTTGGAATTTATTGAGCGGCTTTCTGGGAAACTTTATGAAATTTTTGGGGCGGGCTTTTTTGCGCGACCCAATCAGTTTCGTAAGCAAGCCTGTTGGTTTGGGGAGTACGATGAGTTTTTATATATTGATACCGATATTGTTGTTTTTGAGCGGATTGCTGATAACTTAGATGCCTTAGCAACCTACGATTTTCTCTGTTGCGATTATCAGCATCGGGGCGGGATTGGTAATGTGTTTACCGAGCAGATTTTTACTGATAGGATTTTAGCGGAAACCGACCGTGCCAGTTTATTTAATGGCGGTTGGTGGGCGGCAAAAAAGCAGCTTTTCACCGAGCAGGATCTTTACGATAGCTTTGCTGAATGTGCCGCCCATCCAGAATATTTTGATTTTTCCCAAAAGACTTCCGATCAGCCGATTATTAACTACATGATTTTGCGAAAAATTGGGAGCGATCGCCGTTTTAACCTCGTTAACCGGCCCAGCGGTGCTCCCGGCAGTTGGGCCGGCAGTTCGCAATTTATTCCCCAGGGAGAGGGGGCGTTAGTGGATCCCAACTGTGGCCATCAACGGTTGCAATACCTCCATTGGGCCGGCATCCGCATCGCTCCTGGCTGTCCCTATTGGCCAGTCTGGAAGCATTACCGCTATTTAAACAGTGCTGAAATTCCTGCGGATCCCCCAGCCGCTCGCCCGCCTTCTGTATGGCAACGGGTTAAACGGTTTTTGAGAATTGAGAATTGAGAATTGAGAATTGAGAATTGAGAATGGGGACTTTGCAGGGTGGGCGATGGTGACGTTGACCCAGATTTCCCCGCAGGTTTGTTAAAATTAGCCACAACGAACTTGACCCCTATAGCCATGACCCCTCTGGATACGGAACAGTTCACCCCTCTTCCTGACCACACCCAGCTTCCCGCTGAAGATGGTACATTCGTGAAAAATTTCCAAGAACATCCCCAGAGTATTCTGCTCACCGAATCGATCCGCCCGGTACTGGATCAGGTTTATGGCGATCGCCACTATGTCATCGGTCAAGATAGCGGCATCTACTGGCGCATTACCGATCCCCCTCTGCGGGGAGCGGTCTCCCCAGATTGGTTCTATGTCCCCAACGTCCCCCCGACCCTTAACGGGCGAATGCGCCGCTCCTATGTGCTGTGGCAGGAAATTATCCCCCCCCAAATTGTCCTAGAATTTGTCTCTGGAACCGGGGCTGAGGAGCGAGATCGCACCCCCTGGGAGGGGAAATTTTGGATCTATGAAACGGTGATTCGCCCCGCCTACTACGGCATTTATGAGGTGGAAAAAGCCCACTTTGAACTCTACCGCCATGGGAGCATTCATTACGAACCCATGGCCCCCAATGAACGGCAACACTTTGAAATTCCTCACTTAGGGGTGGAATTAGGGCTATGGATGGGAACCTACCAAGGGGTGGAATTGCCTTGGTTGCGGTGGTGGAATGCTCAAGGAGAATTACTGCCCACCGGGGAAGAACGGGCAGCCCAGGCTCAAGCCCAGACAGCCCAAGCCCAAGCAGCCCAAGCCCAAGCTGAAGCCCAGGCAGCCCGACTCGCGGCCCAGTTGCGGGCCTTGGGGGTGGAGCCTGAGGCTTAATTCAGCTTAATTCAGCTTAATTCGGCTTAATTATGGTTTTTGCTGGTTTTGGCGGCTGAAACCATCGGTTTCGGGAGCGGGGGTGGAATCTCCTGCCCCCGTTGCAGGAGGATGAGCGATCGCTCCGTCACCGGAATCATGGCATCGTGTTTATACAATGGCCCCATCGTTAAAAAGTGGGGTTCCACCGTATCGAGGATCACCTGCCATTCCCACAATTGCAACCGCTCCGGGATCGCAAACTCAATCATCTCATAATGGGCATTGAGGAACAGCAAAAAGCTTTCACCCACAAGGCGATCGCCCTTTTCATCCACCTGCACCAACTCCTCACCATTGAGAAAAATCCCCAACGCCTTGACATAGTCATGTTGCCATTGCTCCTCCGTCATCTCCAGACCATTGGGATTAAACCAGAGGATATCCCGCACCCCAGAGCCGTGAATTTCCCGCCCTTGAAACCAATTGCGCCGCTGAAACACGCGGTTATTATGGTGAAAGGCAATCAACTGCTGGGTAAACTCCACTAGCTCACGATTACCTTGGGTTAAAGACCAGTCAACCCAAGAAATTTCGTTATCTTGGCAATAGGGATTATTATTGCCCCCTTGGGTACGCCCCATTTCATCCCCGGCTAAGAGCATCGGCACACCCTGGGATAACATTAAAGTAACGAGGAGATTGCGCCGTTGCCGCTCCCGCAAGGCGATAATTTCTGGGTCATCAGTTAACCCCTCTGCCCCACAATTCCAAGAACGGTTATGATCATCACCATCGCGATTCTCCTCGCCATTATCCTCATTGTGTTTTTCGTTATAACTGACTAAATCATTGAGGGTAAAGCCATCATGGGCCGTAATAAAATTAATGCTGGCACTGGGTTTGCGGCCGCTCAATTCATAAAGGTCAGAACTTCCCGTAAAGCGGGAGGCGAACTCCCCAACGCTGCTTTCCTGGCCAATCCAAAAATCTCGCATTGTATCGCGATATTTGCCATTCCACTCTGACCAGAGCAGCGGGAAGTTCCCCACCTGATAGCCCCCTTCGCCAATATCCCAAGGCTCCGCGATTAACTTAACCGTGGATAAAACTGGGTCTTGGTGGATGATATTAAAGAAGGCTGCCAAATTATTGACATCATAAAGTTCCCGCGCCAACGCCGAAGCCAAGTCGAACCGGAAGCCATCGACGTGCATTTCCTCCACCCAATAGCGCAAGCTATCGGTAATTAATTTCAAAACCTGGGGATGGCAGACATTGAGGGAGTTACCGCAGCCGGTGAAGTCCATATAAAAACGGGGATCATCTTCTAGGGTGCGGTAGTAGGAGATGTTATCAATGCCTCGCAGGGAAAGGGTGGGCCCCATGTGGTTGCCTTCGCCGGTATGGTTATAGACCACATCGAGGATTACCTCTAAACCGGCTTTGTGGAGGGCCTTGACCATCGCTTTAAATTCCTGCACCTGTTCCCCCCGGTTGCCCTTGGCACTATAGCCGGAGTGGGGGGCAAAGTAGTTGAGGTTGTCGTAACCCCAATAGTTATGGAGGCCCTTATCCACTAAATGGCCTTGGTTGATGTAGATGGCATGGATGGGGAGGAGTTCAACGGCGGTGATGCCTAAAGATTTGAGGTATGCAATGGCGGCGGGATGGGCGAGGCCGCTATAGGTTCCCCGTAGGGGGGCGGGGATGTCTGGATGTTGTTTGGTGAAGCCTTTAACGTGGATTTCGTAGATCACCGATTCATGCATGGGGATCCGCAGCAATTCATCCCCTTCCCAATCAAAGTCGGGGTCAATGACGACGCATTTGGGCATATAGGGGGCGCTGTCGAGGTCGTTAAACCCGAGATCTTCGGCATCCCCTTCCCAGGGGTAGCTATAGATGGCTTCATCATGGATGACATCGCCGGTGATCGCCTTGGCATAGGGGTCAATGAGCAGCTTATTGACGTTGAAGCGGTGGCCCTGGTGGGGTAAAAAGCTGCCATAGACGCGGTAGCCGTAGCGTTGGCCTGGCCCAACATCGGGTAAGTAGCCATGCCAAACGAAGTGATGATTTTCCGTCAGAGAAATGCGGGTTTCGCGATCCTCGTCATCAAAGAGGCAGAGATCGACCCCCGTTGCATTTTCACTAAACAGGGCAAAGTTTGTGCCTTTCCCGTCCCATGTTGCACCAAGGGGATAGGATCGGCCGGGCCAGAGGGAGTAATCCATAGGTTGCAAAGGGTTGATTCTATTTCTCTTAAGAATCTACCAAAAATCAGACGTTTGGCGTTCTCACGGGTTGACCTCGACGATCGCCAGATTCCATTGCCCCAATTGATTGGTTTGAAAGGCTACCTGGGAGCCGTCACCGCTGATGGTGGGGTGGCGCACAGAACCCCGGAGGTTGGCGGTGAGGAGTTGCGATCGCTCCCTTTCCCGGTCATAAACGAGGATATCGGAGCGGCCCCGCTCGGTGGAAACATAGGCGAGATAGCGGCCATCGGCACTGAGGGCGGGTTGATCTTGGCTGGAATCGCGGCGGTTGAGGTTGGGGAGGTGGACGAGTTGGCGAGTTTGCAGGTCTTAAAGGAAGATATCGCGGCGGCCGAGGCGATCGCTACTAAAGGCCAGATACCGGCCATCACCACTATAGGCGGGGTGTTCCTCGGGGCTGTTGCTATTTAAGCCTCCGGTGGGGATTTGGGGCTGAACAAAGAGGGCGCAACCGGCCAAGGAGGATAGGCTGAGGATGAGCAGCGGTTTAATCCAAGGCATTGCCATCGCGGTCATAAATGAGAATATCCCATTGCCCCGTTTGGTTGGCTTCAAAGGCGATCGCCCCCCCATCGGCACTGATCACCGGATGGCGGACTTGGGCTTGGAGGCCTTCGGTGAGGTTGCGACTGAGGGCGGTTTCGCGATCGTAGACATAGACATCGGCTAAACCCAAACGACTCCCCAAATAGGCAATATAGCGGCCATCTTCAGAAATGGAGGGATCGGCGATCGTCGTGGCGAGGGAATTTAACCCCGGTAGATCGAGAAAACGCTGGCTTAGGGTATCGAAGAGGTAGAGATCTGGGGAACCGTTGCGATCGGACACAAACACTAAATAATTGCCCACATATTGGGGCGATAGTTCTGCCGCCGGACTATTCACGCCCCGGCCGCCGGGATCGTAGGAGAGGTTTAACCGTTGGGGATAGCTTTGGCAACCGGCAAGGATAATCAGCAAGCCAGCAAACCAGGGAATGTTCCGGAACATAGGGATGGTAGAGTTTTGTCGGCAATGGGATCTAAGATTGCTGATACGCTAATAGTCTAGCCCCTCACGTTTACCCCCAATCATGGCTGAAATTTATCCCATCCTTTGGGAAGGCGATCGCGTTCTTCTCATTGATCAAACCCAGTTGCCCACCACCCTCACCACAGTTGCCATTGAAACCAGTGCGGCCATGGCGGAGGCGATTAAAACAATGATTGTCCGGGGTGCGCCGGCCATTGGCGTGGCGGCGGCCTATGGGATGTATTTGGGGGCGCGGGAGATTGCGGCTCCCCAGCGGACGGTATTTTTAGCAGAATTGGAGGCGATCGCCCACACCCTCCGAGGCACCCGCCCCACCGCCGTTAACCTCTTTTGGGCCATTGATCGCCAACTCACCACCGCCCACCACACCCCCGGCAACCCCGACGCAATCCGCGCCGCCCTCCTGGCCGAAGCCCAAGCGATCCAAGCCGACGATCTGCAACGGTGTCAAGCCATGGGGGATCACGGCTGTACCATCCTCCCCCCCAGTCCCGAAAAACTAACCATCCTCACCCACTGCAACGCAGGGGGCCTAGCCACCGCCGGCTATGGTACAGCAGTGGGGGTGATTCGTTCCGCTTGGAAAACCGGACGGTTGGGGCGCGTTTTTGCCGATGAAACCCGGCCCCGGCTCCAGGGGGCGAAATTAACCGCCTGGGAATGTGTGCAAGCGGGCATTCCCGTGACAGTGATTACCGATAATATGGCGGCCCATTGTATGCAGCGGGGCATGATTGATCTGGTGGTGGTGGGGGCCGATCGCATTGCCGCCAATGGTGATGCCGCGAATAAAATCGGCACTTACGGCCTAGCGGTGATTGCCCAAGCCCATCAAGTCCCCTTTTATGTGGCGGCTCCCTTTTCGACGATTGATTTCAAGATTGCCACGGGGGCAGAAATTCCCATCGAGGAGCGGGATCCCCAGGAAATCTATCAAGTGGGCAACACCCGCCTTTGTCCAGAGGGGGCAGAGTTTTATAATCCCGCCTTTGATGTCACCCCAGCGGGGCTAATCGCGGGGATCATCACCGAAAAAGGCGTATTTCCCCCCGCTCAATTGCCCCAATGTGCTCAATAGAAGCCTATGATTAGCGAGAATCAGGCCAGTGCGGATCGCATCACCCAAAACCTGCGCACCTCCATGGCCGCCCAAAGGATCACCAGTTTTCGCCAACTGGCCCGGCGGGCGGGCCTTTCTCCTAGCCCCATCCGCCAATTGCGGCGAGGCAAAATCGGCCAAGTTAAAGGGGCAAGCCTTCAAAAAATCGCCCAAGCTTTAGGGATTTCCCTGGATCAACTGTGGCAGGACTGTAGCCCAGCAACGCTATCCACCCCAGGGGATCCGGTGCAGCAGTCTATAGATCTTCTAGAACCCTGGTTGCGCCAATGGCCGACGGTGTTAGCGGCGGTGGCGAAAAACCCAGATCTCCCCGCCACCAAGGTGATCCCCTTGGTTCAGCCGGTGGAGGCTTTAATGGCCTCCTGGGGTATTACCCCCATTGCTCCCATTGGTGCAGAATTGCCCTACGATCCCCAAGACCATGAGTTAATGACGGGAACGGCAGAGAGGGGCGATCGTATTCGGGTACGTTATGCCGGATATCGTCGGGGGGAAAAGTTGCTCTGGCGGGCGAAGGTCTCCCCGGTTTAGGCTTTAGGAGGGAAAAAAACCCACGTCAATTGGGCGCGATCAATCATTCCCATGAATCAACATGGTAATTTGCCAATCACGATCTACCTGTTTGACATTGAGGTTGGGCATAGTTTGAAGTAAATCAATCAGCCTTAGCTCAGGACAAACATTTCGTACCATAGTCCGAATGGGTTGTTGATAATGGTTACGAAAACTTTTACCTAAAATCGCCACTGTAACTCTTTGTTGAGGGTGGTTAATTGCCAAATCCTTGATAATTTCCATCAGCACAAACTTTAAATCATCAACTGATTTGATCTCAGAAATCAAATTTGGCTGATATTTTGAAATGTTCGGGGATGGTTGAGATTTCATTTCTTGAGCACCCTCATCTTTGAGCTTTTGGAGGAAATAGGCATCAACCCGCCAATATCGTTTGATTCTGTATTGAATCGGTTGTGTTTGATATTGAGCAAAACTAGAATTGGTCTGAGATTGAGCTTGTAAAGGAGCGACATAAAATTCTTGAGGCACAGAAGTGCCGTATACTGAGAAACGTCCACTTCGGGTGAACAGACTTTTCAATCCGTCGCAACAACCTTGATCTTTTACCACTTCGTCAAGTGACACTTGATATTTTTGATAAAACAACTCCTTAAGCTTATTGATGCTAGTCCAGGGGTGCTTGTTCTTCATGAATTCCAGAACACTCAGATCTTCCAAGGCTGCAATGAGCTGTTGTGGCGATACAAATAAGGACGAATCTTGATGAGCTTTCATGTTTTCAAGAACCCAACTACCAGTACGAAGATAGCTACAGGTGGATAGCTCAGGATTCCACCCTTTTCTCGGTACGGTTTTCCTTACCTCACTGGGGGGCGAAAAATTTTTCGCCCCTACGGGTTGAGGGTGGTTAGGAACGGTTGGAGCTTTGGAAAATGACTTGGCCGTTGTGGTAGACCTGTAAGTTGATTTTGAGGGGGCCGGCGGTGAAGGTGTTGTCTTCGACGACGGCTTGGATTTGGCCGAACCGTTGCGGTGTGTTTTGGAGTTGATCTAAAAAGCGGGTGAAGGTTTGCACCGTGCCATCACCTACCTGGATTTCTCCTAATACCCCCGCTCGTCTTGCTCGGAACTGTGCCGCCGCGAGGAGGGTATCGAGGCGGGCGCGGACTTCCTGATCGGTCATTTGGTTAGAATCGACAGAAACCGTTGCAATCACTTCCCCAGCATTAAACAGCTTTTGGTTGAGCACTGCATCGGCAAACACCAGCACCGCTTGCTCCTGCTCTACATAATTACCAGCGGATAAAATCCGCACCACATAATCTTGACCATCGCCAATCTGCTCCACCAGTTGATTGACTTGGGCTTGGGTGATTTGCACAACACGATCGCTCCCATTTTGTCCCCCAAAGGGGCGGGTGGCTTCAATGGCGCGGCGATTGGCTTGGCTGAGGAGTTGATCCACTGCACTCAATGCTCCGGTGGCATCCACCACCCGCAACACGCCAAAACTGAGGACTTCCCCCCGCACGAGGGCTAAATTTCCCTGACGTAAAGCCTGATAGTCCTGATAATACTGCTCTAGAATTTCCACCTCTTGGCGGATAAAGTTCAATTGGGCGGTGAGTTCCTGAAGATTGGCCTCCCGGGCCTGTAGGGTTTCATCCCGCCAAGCAATATCTTCATCAAGGGCTTGGATGTGGGTATCCCGTTGGCTGATTTCGGATTGGAGGCGACTGCGTTGGGTTTGGAGCGTGTTGAGTTGGATGGCCCGTTGGCGCAAAACTTGGTCTTGGCTGATGATGCGACTGTTGCGATCGCGCAAAATTTGATCCTGCCCCGCAATCAGATCATCCCGCTCCCGTACCTGTTGCTGAAGGCGGGGAATTTGCACCAACAGCCGCTCCCGTTGGCTACGGAGAATTTCTAGCTCCGTTTGCAGCCGTCGGGCTTGGGCGGTCATTTCCCGATACCGTTCCTGGACAAGGCGAAAACTGCGCTCGGTGCGTTCTTTCTCCAGGATCGCCCGCCCCAGTTGCCCATCAATGCGGGTGCGTTCCGTGCTGACTTCATCCAGTTGGGCCTGGGCAACGCGCAAATTGGCCAAAATGGTGTCCAGGTTAAATACCCCTTCGCGGAGGGATTTGCTCAAGCTGAACAGGATAATCAGACTTGATCCAGAAATGGAGAGGCCCGTAAGGACGGTAATCAGCGTCGCGGTGTTGCGGGGTCGGAGATTAAACAGCCGGAGACGGGCTTTGCCCACCTTCGTGCCAATGCGATCGCCAAGAACCGCAAGAATGCCTCCCAGGAGCAGAACAGCGGCAATTAGAACGTAAGCACTGGTCATAGATGAACAAGATTGACGACAAATTCAGACCCCATAAATCCTCAAAACTGGACAGGCGTTAAGGATTTGCTCCTTAGGGAGGAAGAGTCCCCGGTCTTTTTGGAGTACATCGCCAATTCCTCAAAATGTTACAGCCCCACAATAAGGCATTTTTCCCAATGCGGTGACGCGGTTACAGTTTTCGATCGCTCCTGGCAAGGGTGCAATGGGGTTTAGGTGAATTGCTGGCTGAGGGCCACGGGATTATGGACGGTGATTTTTTTCTTGTGGATGGAGATCATATCCTCCTGACGCAAATCCCCCAGGAGGCGGGTGACGGTGACGCGGGTAGAGCCAATGGCCTCGGCGATCGCCTGATGGGATAATTTCAAATCAATGCGAATCCCCTCCGGCGTAGGTACACCAAAATCCCGGCAGAGAATCAGCAAAAAGCTCACCAACCGTGATCCCATATCCCGATGGGCGAGGGTTTCGATCATCATCTCCGTTTGCAGAATCCGGGAAGAAAGCCCCTGAAGCATCAGCAGTGAGAGTTCCGGGTTTTCCTTGAGGGCTTTTTGCACCTGGTCAATGGGGGCCGAGAGCAGTTCAACGGGGGTGAAGGCCACGGAATGGTAAAAGCGATCGGAATGCTGGCCCGTAATCAAGGACAGCACACCAAAAACGCTATTTTCCCGCAATAGAGCAACGGTAATTTCTTCCCCGGCTTCATAAACCCGCGAGAGCTTCACCGCTCCCTTGAGCAAAAAATAAACCCGCTCGGCAGGGTCTCCGGGAAAAAAGATGGTTTTGCCGCGCTCAAAGCTTTCCACCACCGGCGGGAATGCGCCCCCACCCACTTGACGAAACACGGAAACCAAAGATTTTTCTTGCGGAAACGATAATTCCATTACGATTTTATAAAAACGTGGGCGATCGCCCAGGGTAGGATCAAAACAAGCAAATGCCCCAAAGACAGGAAAGGCCACGATTTAAACCGTTTCTCAGTATACAGCCTTTAAGGAAGGAGAGAGAAACGAGCAAAGAGGAGAGAGCATAAATCCTCAATCCTCACTCCTCATCTTCCACAAATCCCACACAACTCCACCACCTTCATTTGCAACCATTCCAAGGGATCCGCCCCCCGCTTTAACCCCAACTCCAACTCCAGCAGCACCGGCAAGGCTTGCAATAGCTGCCCCGTGGTGATGCCAGCGATTTCTTTGCGCAAAAAATAGAGGCGTTTGGGGTTGCCCAGTTCGGCAACTTTGGCGATCGCACTATCATCCCGCTCCCCACTGTCGATCATCACCTTAATTAACGTCCAGGTGCGGAACTGGCCGATTAATGTGGCCACAATCCGCAGGGCCGGTTCATTGAGGTGCAACAGTTCCGCCACCAACCCCACCGCTGCGCTGGTTTTGCCATCGCGGATCGCCGCCGCCAGTTGGAGACTATTTTGGGTGTTGGCGATGGTCAGTTGGGCCACCACATCGGCATCAATGGCTTGGCTTGGATCATTGCAAAACAATTGCAGCTTTGCCAGTTCGCTGTAAAGTTGCCGGGTTTGATTGCCTACAGAGGTGGCGAGGAGTTCCACGGCGGCGGGGGTGAGGTTGAGCTTTAGCCCCTGGGCAGCGCGGCGGACGTTGTTGATTAATTCATCGGTTTTCCAGGGCGGGATCAGGCCAAACTCACGGATTTGGGCGTGTTTTTGGAGGAGTTTCGTGGATTTGGCGCGGCCGTCGGGTTTTTTGGGGCTGGTGAGCAGGAGCGTGGATTGGGGGGGAATTTGGGGGAGGGTGCGCTGTAGTTCTTTCAATAAACTTTCCGAACATTGCTGGCAAACGGTGGTATTGGCCAGCCAAACAAACCGCCCCCCCATGCCAAAGGGGGGAGTCATGGCTTGGTTGAGGGCCTCAATCATCGCCTCGGCTCGATCGCCGGCAATGGTTTCGTTATTAAATGCGCTCCAATTGGGGTCGAGGACTTCCCCCTGAAGGTGGGCGATCGCCTGCTCCATGGCAAAGTCATCTTCACCCCAAAATAAATAGATAGGCATGGCACAGGCTAGAATCGGATCAAGCAAGACCTTCAAGATAAACCAACGTGGACGAAACCTATCAGGCTTATCTCAATCGCGTCACGAAGTTGACGCTTCCCGATGCCTACCGTAGCCAGATTCAAAATATTCAAGAATCCCCCAAATTTCATGGGGGCATGGCCGTGCCGTTTCCGGGCTATACCATCAACACCCCCGGTGAGGCAGATGGGCGCAATCAGAACTTTTATGCCCGTTTAGTTTCCACTCAGGCCCTGATGATGGCGGCAGTGGAGGCCATGGAGCCGGGTTTACTCCTGCCGGTTCCCTCGGAAAGTTTTCATCTCACCGTGGCGGATCTGATTTGGGATTCTAACTATCACGAAGCCCTGGCCCATACGCCGGATTATGAGGAACAACTGTGCGATCGCCTCGCCCAAAGTTTTGCCAAATATCAAGCTTCGATCCCAGAACGGGGGCCCATTGAATTGCAGATTGTCGGGCTATTGGCCCGGCCGCGGGCGATGGCGATCGTCCTCGTCCCCATTGACGAACTTTCGTACCATAAAATGCTGCAACTGCGGCGAGCAGTCTATCAAAACTCCGGCCTCATCGCCCTAGGGATTGAACAGCAATATCCCTTCACCGCCCACATTCCCCTCGGCTATTTCGCCCACACCCTCAACCCCGATCATCACGACCGCTTTTTAGAAATCATCATGAACCTCAATGACCGTTGGCTGGGGGCAGAGCCGGAAATCCTCCGCAGTCACCGCGCCGAACTGCACAAATTTGATGATATGAACCACTTCTATCATCAGCCCCAATTCCCCACCGTGGACTTTTAAGATTTCCCTCCCAGGCTGTAGGGGCGAAAAATTTTTCGCCCCTACTGGGGGATGAGGGGAAAAACTAAGCCGTTGTCGCCAACGCCTCATCCTTCAACAAAGCCGCCTTATCAGTTTTTTCCCAGGGCAGATCGAGATCCGTCCGGCCCATGTGGCCATAGGCCGCCACATCCTGATAGAACCGGCCGCCCCGTTCCGCCGGGAGCTTGCGCAGGTTGAAGGCTTGGATAATCCCCGCTGGCCGCAGTTCAAAATTGCGTTTCACCAGATCCAGCAGGATATCCTCATCCACCTGGCCCGTCCCAAAGGTATCCACCAAAATACTCACCGGCCGCGCTACGCCAATGGCATAGCTCACCTGCACCTCACATTTCGCCGCCAAACCCGCCGCGACAATATTTTTCGCCACATAGCGACAGGCATAGGCCGCCGAGCGGTCTACTTTCGTGGGATCTTTACCGGAAAATGCCCCGCCGCCATGGCGAGAATAGCCGCCGTAGGTATCGACAATAATTTTCCGCCCCGTTAACCCCGAATCCCCTTGGGGGCCACCAATGACAAACTTGCCCGTAGGATTCACCAGATAGCGGGTCGCCGCCGTCGGTTTAATGGCAATATCGGCAAATACCGGTTGCACCACCCGCTCGATCAGATCCGCCTTGATTTTGGCTTGGATCTCGTCGTTGTCGGTGAGGTCGCCGATGGTTTCGCTATGTTGGGTGGAGATCAGGATCGTATCAATGCCCACGGGTTGGCCGTCTTCATAGACAACGCTTACCTGGGTTTTGCCATCGGGGCCGAGGTAGGGCAGTTCGCCACTTTTGCGCACGGCGGTCAATTGCCGGGAAATGCGGTGGGCGAGGCTGATGGGGAGAGGCATCAATTCCGGGGTTTCGTTGCAGGCATAGCCAAACATCAACCCTTGATCCCCTGCGCCGATGGCATCCAGTTGATCTTCACTGAGGGCTTCCCGTTGCTCTCGGGCGGTGGTTACGCCTTGGGCAATGTCGGGGGATTGTTCATCAAGGGCCACAAGTACAGAGCAACTATCCGCAGAAAAGCCATTATTGGCATCGGTGTAGCCAATTTCGGCAATTTTTTTGCGGGCGAGATCAATATAATTGACGTTCGCTTGGGAAGAAATTTCCCCGGTAATTAGGACTAACCCCGTATTCACCACCACCTCAGCGGCAACGCGACTGCGTTCATCTTGGGTGAGGAGGGCATCAAGAATTGTGTCCGAGATTTGATCACAGATCTTGTCGGGATGCCCTTCGGTGACGGATTCTGAAGTAAATAAGTAACGACGAGCCAACGTGGTTTCCTTCTCCTGCGACTGAT
The DNA here is from genome assembly GCA_007693875.1 of Spirulina sp. DLM2.Bin59. Lineage (GTDB taxonomy): Bacteria > Cyanobacteriota > Cyanobacteriia > Cyanobacteriales > Spirulinaceae > Spirulina. The sequence goes on along the minus strand of RECT01000260.1, from coordinate 1,847 downwards.
TGAGATATATCTTAACCTTAGAAGACACTGGCCACTATGGCCCCTGTGGGGGTTTCGGCTTTCATACTTGGGATGATCACTAAAAATGCTAGATATTCGCGCCGCTACTGCCGCTGATGTACCGACGATTTTTCACTTCACTCAACAGTTAGCGATTTTTGAAAAGTTGCCGGAGGCGGTGACGGGCACGGCGGCCCAATTGGCTCTGGATTTATTTGGCCCCCGGCCTTTAGCGGAGGTGGTTTTGGCCACATGGGCGGGGGAGGCGGTGGGGTTTGCGCTGTTTTTTCCCACCTATTCAACGTTTTTAACGCGGCCAGGGCTGCATTTGGAAGATTTGTTTGTGTTGCCGGATTATCGCGGCCGGGGCATTGGCCGGGCATTGCTCACCCATCTAGGGGCGTTGGCTCAGGCGCGGGGCTGTGGGCGGTTGGAATGGGCGGTGTTGGATTGGAATGCGGGGGCGATCGCCTTTTATGAGCGGATGGGGGCGACGGTGTTGCCGGATTGGCGGATCTGTCGGGTGGAAGGGGAGGCCTTGAACCAACTAGCGATCGCCCCTTCCACCCCGTGAACGCCCCTCCCAACCACTGCATTAACCCCCATTGTCCCGCCCCCTTTCCCCAACCGGCCCATCATCGGTTTTGCCAGCGGTGCGGGACGAGCTTGGTGTTGCGCGATCGCTATATTCCCCGCCAACGGTTAGGGGCGGGGGGGTTTGCGACGATCTACACCGTTTGGGATCAGCAGCAGCAGCGGGAGCAGGTGTTAAAGGTGTTGACCATCCCTGCGGAAAAAGCCCTGGAACTGTTTGCGCAGGAGGCCATGGTGCTGCGGAGCCTTTCCCATCCAGGGATTCCCCGCGTCGATAGTGACAGTTTTTTTGAAATCCCCACCCCGGATCAAAGCCTCTACTGTTTGGTGATGGAAAAGATCACCGGCCCGACCCTTGAGGCGGTGTTACTGGAACAATATCCCCAAGGCTGCCCGGAGGCCCTCGTTCAAGATTGGGCCCGTCAGGCGGTGCAAATCCTCCACCGTCTCCACCGTCGCCACATCATCCACCGGGATATTAAACCCTCAAACCTGATGCTCCGGGCGGAAACGGGGCAATTGGTGCTGATTGATTTTGGCGGCGCGAAACAGGTGGGGGCGGCGACGAGTTCAACGCGGCTGTTTTCAGCGGGGTATAGTCCGCCGGAGCAGGTGGTGGGGGGTCGGGTGGAGCCGACGGCGGATATTTATGCCTTGGGGCGTACCCTCGTGCATTTGCTCACTGGGGAACCGCCGGAACATTGGCCGGAAACGGCCCGAGGGTTGGACTGGGTGCGACCGGGTTTAATTTCCCCCCCGTTGCGGGCGTTGTTGGCGGCGATGATTAGCCCCAATGTGAGCGATCGCCCTCCTTCGATGGCCATCATCGCCCGCCGCCTCAAACAACTGGGCCCTCCCCTCTGGCAAATCCAATTGCGGGAACAAGGGCAGCGGCTCCGTTCCCAAGTGAATTACCGCCGCCGCTGGTTGTGGCGGCGGGGGGTTTTGCCGGTGTATCGGGCCAGTCGTCAGAGTTTGGAGCAGGGGGTGGGGGCCAGTGGGGGGGCGATCGCCGGTTGTCTCCTCGGCTATGGCGGCGGCAAGGTGGAGAACATCGGGGCGCGGGGGGCGGCGGCCTTGACGGATTGGCTCCACGCGCAATTACCGGGGGTGATGGTGACGGTGGATGAGCGGTTTTGGGTGGTGGTGTTGGCGGGATTGGGGACAGGCTACGGGATAGCTTGGGGGGGGTTAGGGTGGCGATCGCCCCTCGCCACAGGTTTAGCCGGAGCCTTAAGTTATGGGGTGGCCTG
>RECT01000231.1 GCA_007693875.1 Spirulina sp. DLM2.Bin59 | reverse complement strand
ACCGGCGCAAATTGCGGGAATTTATCAAGGCCGCCGCTCAACTCAAAGGGGCAAAGGACAGCAAACTCCAAGGGGCGATCGCCACCCTCACCCCCCTCCTCGCCCAAGGCCACAACCCGATCATCTGGTGTCGCTACATCGCCACCGCTAACTATGTCGCGGCAGAACTTCGCAAACAATTTGAGCAAAAACGGGGCAGTACAACCCGTGTGATTGCCATTACCGGGGAACTGTCGGAAGAGGAGCGGGAAATCCGTTTAACGGAACTCAGCCAATACCCCCAACGGATTTTAGTGGCCACGGATTGCCTCAGTGAAGGGGTGAACCTCCAGGCCCATTTCAGTGCTGTGATTCATTACGATTTACCCTGGAATCCCAACCGCCTCGAACAGCGGGAAGGCCGCGTCGATCGCTACGGTCAAACCGCCAAGGTGGTGAAGAGTTACCTCATCTATGGCCAGGATAACCCCGTGGATGGTGCGGTTTTAGAGGTGTTGATCCGCAAGGCCGTCGCCATTCATAAAACCCTAGGGATTACTGTCCCGGTGCCGATGGATAGTGCCACGGTTTCGGAAGCGGTGTTTAAGTCCCTCTTTGACCGGAAAACCGATGCCCAACAGCTTTCTCTTTTGGATTTGCTCGATGGGGAGGAATCGGCCCAGGATCAGGTGCATCGCAATTGGGATCGGGCCATTGAGCAGGAAAAGGCCAGCCGCACCCGGTTTGCCCAACGGGCGATTAAACCGGAGGAGGTGGAGCAGGAATTGGTGGAATCGGATCAGATTTTGGGGAATGAGGCGGATGTGGAGCGGTTTGTGAAGGCGGCCTGTGAGCGGTTGCATGTTTCTTTACAGCGGAAAAAGCAGGGTTGGCTCTTGCCGGAAATTCCCCTCCCCCTCAGGTCTAGCGTTGATCCTCAACTCCGTCTCCTCACGTTCACCACACCGGCCCCCCCAGGGGTGGAATATATTGGCCGCAATCATCCCCTTGTGGCTGGTTTAGCCCGCCATCTGTTGGAGCAAAGTCTTGTCCAGGGTGAGGAGGAACCCATTGCCGCCCGGAGTGGTTTAACGATTACCCAGGCTGTCAGTCAGCGCACGACGTTACTGTTGTTGCGATCGCGCTATCTTCTCGCCAGTCCCAAGGTGGATGCTCTCTTGGCGGAAGAATGTTTTGTGGCGGGGTTCACGGGGCCGCCGGTCAATCCCCTCTGGCTCGATCCGGCGGTGGCGCAGAATTTGCTCCAAACCGCTGAACCGGCGGGGGATTTGCCCTCAGGGATGAAGCGATTGGACTTGGCGGATGTGATTGCCAGTTTGGTGGATTTGGAGGAGGAATTGGGGGCGATCGCCCAACTCCGCAGTCAAGCCCTAGCCCAATCCCATCGTCGGGTACGACAGCTTACGAAGGAGGGCCAAATCCGGGTACAGCCTCAGTTACCCATGGATATTCTTGGCATCTATGTTTTAAAACCCCTTTAACCCTCTGCACAACAAGGCAATGGCCATGAACTCATCCATCAGTTTACACATCGCTGGCAATCTGATTACCCCTGACCTCACCCCTGATCTACTCCAGGGGGAAATCAAGGGTCAAACGCCCCAGGATTTTGGCCTGGCGAAGAATAACAAACTAGCGGACGAAATTGCCATGGCTTGGGGAGATGCCAAGGCCTATTGGGCGGCGTTCAGTCGGGCCCAGTCCCGCCTACCGGAGGGGGATCCGGCGACGACGGTGACGCGGGAGCAATGGGCGATTCCGTTGTTGCGGAGTTTGGGCTATGAGCCGGTGTATGTGGCGAAGGCGGAGATTGTGGAGGGTCAAACCTATGCGATTTCCCACCGGGCGGAACCGGGGGAGCAGCGGCCACCGTTGCACATTATTGGCAGTGGGGTGAAGTTGGAGCAGCGGCCCCCCAGTGGTACGCCGCGCCTTTCGGCCCATGCTTTGGTTCAGGAGTATCTCAATCGCACGGAACATCTGTGGGGGATTGTCACCAATGGTCGGCAATGGCGGCTTTTGCGGGATTCTTCTTTAATGACGCGGCTCACCTATGTTGAGTTTGATCTAGAGCAGATGCTCAATGGGGAGAATTTTGCGGAGTTTGGTTTGTTTTATCGGCTGTTCCACCGTTCCCGGTTGCCTGCGACGTTGGAGGATGGGGATCACTGTTTATTGGAGTTTTATCATCAGGAATCGCTACAACGGGGGGGGCGGGTGCGCGATCGCCTCCGGGATGGGGTGGAGCGGGCTTTGAAGGTTCTCGGCACGGGGTTTTTGCAGCATCCCCAGAGTGGGGCGTTGCGGGAGGGGTTGGATGCGGGGCGGTTAACGGCGGTGGATTATTACCGGCAGCTTTTGCGGTTGATCTATCGTTTGTTGTTTTTGATGGTGGCGGAGTCGCGGCATTTATTATTGACGACGGCTGATCCGAATCAGGCGAGGATTTATCAGGAGTATTACAGTATTGAGCGGTTGCGGTTATTGGTGGAGCGGCCCAGTTGGCGGCGGGAGGGGTTTCAGGATTTATGGCAGGGTTTACGGATTACGTTTCGGTTGTTTGATGAGAATTGGCGGGGTGAGGCGTTGGGGCTATCGGCGTTAAATGGGGATTTGTTTGGCTCTGAGGGTCTTGGGGATTTAGATGGGGCGGGGATTGATAATCATGATCTGATTTTGGCGTTGCGGGGGTTATCGCTCTATGAGCAGAAGGGGCAGTTACGGCGGGTGAATTATGGGGCGTTGGATGTGGAGGAGTTGGGGAGTGTCTATGAGAGTTTGTTAGATTTTTATCCCCAGGTGAATGAGTGGGGGTTTGAGTTAGTGGTGGGGAGCGATCGCAAAACCACTGGCTCTTATTACACGCCCCCGGCCCTTGTGGGCCAACTGATTAAAAGTGCCTTAGACCCCATCATCGAACGTTGTTACGCTTCAGCGCAACAAGAGGCGGCTCTGTTGGGGTTGAAGGTTTGCGATCCGGCTTGTGGTTCGGGGCATTTTCTGTTGGCGGCGGCGCGGCGGATTGGGAAGGAGTTGGCGCGGATTCGGACGGGGGAGGCGCAACCGGGGCCGGAGCCGATGCGGTTGGCGATCCGGGATGTGATTCAGCATTGTATTTATGGGGTGGATTTGAATCCGTTGGCGGTGGATTTATGCAAGGTGGCGTTATGGATTGAGGGGTTTTGTGGGGGGATGCCGTTGAGTTTTTTGGATCATCGGATTAAGTGTGGCAATTCGTTGGTGGGGGTGTTGGATCTGGATGTGTTGAGGGAGGGGATTCCGGAGGGGGCTTATAAGCCGGTGACGGGGGATGATAAGGCGATCGCCTCTAATCTGAAGAAGAGTAATAAAAAGCAGTTAACGGCGATCAAGTCGGGTCAGTTGTCGTTGTTTGATCTGGAGTTTGGCCCGCGTTGTTCGGTTTATGCGTCGCGGGCGGCGGCGGTGGAGGCGGTGGCGGATAGTACGATCGCGGGCTATCGGGAGAAGGTGCGGCGGTATGGGTTGTTACGGGAGGATGGGCAGTGGTGGCAAGATTTTTGGGCTTGTCATTTGTG
>RECT01000108.1 GCA_007693875.1 Spirulina sp. DLM2.Bin59 | reverse complement strand
TTTTCATCCCTGGGCTAAAGCCGCAGGGCTTTCAAGCTATCGGGATATTCCGTAAGACAAGGCTAAAATCGTGCGATATTCCAGCAAGATTGTAGTGCGTACTATGGGAAGAGGGAAACGGGACAAGATTTATTAGTTTTTGATCCAAATCTTTCACAGGATGGGTACGCTATCGCGGATGGGTACGCTATCGCGGATGGGTACGCTATCGCGGATCGCCTTCTCTCCCCAAGGGGTAATATGGGGGAGCGGATTGGATGCAACAACCATGGCATGGCAGCAGGGCACAGAATTAAAGGGCGGGGCCTATACCGTTGAGGGGCTTTTAGGTCAGGGGCGATTTGGGATTACCTATCTGGCCCGCGATCGCACGGGTGATCGGGTGGCGATCAAGATGCTTAATCCCGATTCGACAATCCTCAATCAGATGAATGAGGAAGATCGTCAGGCCTTGGTGGCTAAGTTTTATGATGAGGCCGTGAAATTGGCGCAATGCAAGCATCGCTATATTGTTGGGTTTCGGGAGGTGTTTCAGGAGTCGGTGCGGGACTTGTTGGGAACCCGTCGTTATGCCTGTATTGTGATGGATTACGTAAATGGGGATGATTTATCGAAGCGGCGATCGCCTCAGTTGCCCATTGGGGAGGTGTTGCGCTATGGGCGACAAATTGGGGCGGCGTTGATTGCGATGCACCAACAGGGGTTATTGCACCGGGATGTGAAGCCGGGGAATATTGTGCTGCGATCGCACCGGGGCAAAATGGAAGCGGTGTTGATTGATTTCGGTTTGGCCCGCAGTTTTGACCATCCCTTGACGCAACAAATCACCAGTAATGGTTTTGCCCCGATTGAGTTATATTCCCACAAACTTGATCGCGGCCCCTGGACGGATGTCTATGGGTTGGCGGCAACGCTCTATGAGTTGTTGACGGGAAGGCCACCGGCGGATCCATTAAAATGCCGTGATGACGATTCTCCAGAGAAGCTCATGCCACCCCGTTATTATGTGCGGCATTTAAGTGAGCGGGTGAATGAGGCGATCGTTCATGGTTTGGCGTTGATGCCGGGCGATCGCACTCCCTCGATTCCGCAGTTTTTGCGGGAGTTGGGGGTGGGTCAATGGTATGTGCCGTTTCCCAATTGGGATGTGAATGTGTGGGTGCAGATCGGGATTATGGTGGCGACGTTTTTGGCAGCAGTGGCGACGGTTATCACCCTCTTTAAATAAGTTGGCGATAAGAAACCGGGTTTTTGTGAGGGTGTCGTGGACAAACGAGGCGATCTCAGCAACCCGGTTTCTGGCTTCAGGGAAGAGCGTACAATAGGATCGCGCCCTCTACGAATGTCTCTGCCCTATGTTTTGGCCCAACGGACACGAATTGCAAAATGGCAAGCTGGTGATTGAGCGGGTTCTCGGTCAGGGAGGCTTCGGCATCACCTACAAGGCGATCCATCGGGGCTTTAATGCTCCGGTGGTGATTAAAACGCCGAATGCCTATCTCCGCAATGACCCGGATTATGCCAAGTATGTGAAGCGGTTTATCCGGGAAGCTCAGACTTTAGCCCAATTGGAGCAGAACCCCCACCCCAATATTGTCCGGGTGAAGGATTTGTTTGAGGAGGAGGAGGCCCATTGTTTGGTGATGGAGTTTATCCCTGGAACGACGTTGTTTGATGAGGTGCAGCAGCGGGGGCCTTTACCGGAGGCGGAGGCGTTGGCCTATATTCGCCCCATTGCTGAGGCTTTGACGCGGGTGCATGGGGTGGGGCTGGTGCATCGGGATGCGACCCCGGTGAATATTATGCTGCGGGAGAATCGCCAGCCGGTTTTGATTGATTTTGGCATTTCGGGGGAGATTATCCCTAAGTCTCTGAGTTCCAAGATGTTTGGCAATCGGGCTTTTGCGCCCTATGAGCAGTTGATTAAGGGCGATCGCAGTGCGACGGTGGATATTTACACGCTTGGGGCTTCGCTGTATTACCTAATCACGGGACAATTGCCCCAAGATTGTTTTTCTCGCAAGGTGGATGAGGAGCCTTTGATTGCGCCGCAGGAGTTGGTCAAGGTGAGTGGGGAGATTAATCAGGTGATTCTCAAAGGGATGGCGTTGCGGCCGAAAGATCGTTATTCCTCAATGGCGGAGTTTTTGGCGGCTTTATCCCCTGTTGTACCGTCCAAGCCTCAGACCGCTTCCCGACCCATGAATCTAGATGATTTACTGGCCTCTCTTTCTCCTACACCTGTACCTGCACCCACACCTGCCCGCACGCCCACGCCTACACCTGCAACGCCACCTCGATCTGATGGGAAAATCTACCAGTACGAGATCATCACACTGAATGAGCAGGGGGGGATTGCCCAACGGCAAAAGGGACAAAATCAGGGCTATCTGGAAAACACCAAAGGATTAAACCTAGAAATGGTGATGATTCCGGCGGGGGAATTCATGATGGGATCACCGGAAAATGAGGTGGGGCGATCAAAGGATGAAGGCCCCCAGCATCGGGTGATTGTGCCGGAATTTGCCATGGGTCGCACGGCTATCACCCAGGCACAATGGCAAATCGTTGCTCAACTACCCCAAGTGGTGCGCTCCCTAACTGCCGATCCCGCTCATTTCAAAGGCAAAACCAACCCCGTAGAAACGGTGAGTTGGGAAGACTGTATCGAATTTTGTCTACGGTTAAGCGAAGCGACGGGGAAACTGTACCGCCTGCCCAGTGAAGCGGAATGGGAATACGCCTGTCGAGCCGGAACAACCACCCCCTTCCATTTCGGCCCCACTCTCTCGCCGCAAGTGGCCAATTATAATGGTGATTACACTTATGGCCAGGGCAAGAAAGGGGAATATCGCCAAAAAACGGTTCAGGTGGGGAGTTTAAACGCCCCCAACCCTTGGGGACTCCATGAGATGCACGGGAATGTGTGGGAGTGGTGTTTAGATGATTGGCATGGGAATTATCAGGGAGCGCCAACAGATGGAAGAGCATGGACAGACAATGATGATCATTCTCAAAACAATAAAGACTGGTTGAAAGGGTTATTGAACAATAAATCAACATCGGGAAAACTGCTGCGTGGTGGTTCCTGGGGCAGCTACCCGAAGTACTGCCGTTCTGCCCGCCGCAGCTACGACACCCGCGACGACAAGTACTACGGCATCGGTTTTCGTGTCGTCGCCCCCAGAACTCCTTAACCCTCTACCCTTTTTCCCTCTTTCCCTCTTCCTGGCGCGAAGCGCCTTTTTTTATTTTTTGAGAAACCGGGTTTTTGTCAAAACGTCCGCCAAAAACAAGAGGCAATCAGAAACCCGGTTTCTACGCCGAGGATAAGAAACCGGGTTTCTGTGAGGTTGCAGTAGGAAAACGAGGCAATGCAAGAAACCCGGTTTCTGGTGGGTTGGGGAAAATCGGGTTATACTATTAGTATATTTATCCTCTAAATATATGGAAACTGCAAAATTATTCATGAGTGGCGATACCCAAGCCGTGTGCTTGCCAGAACAGTATCGTTTTGCTGGCAATGAAGTCATCATTAAACGCCTCGGCAATGCCGTCGTTCTCTTACCAAAAGA
>RECT01000467.1 GCA_007693875.1 Spirulina sp. DLM2.Bin59 | reverse complement strand
GTGTGGGAAAAATTCGTTCTCCTGTGTCTGTTTTTGCTTTAGGCCAATCTTCTCCAAAGCTAGCATTAAGAATATCGGTAATGGATTCACGACGTTCAATGTTACCGATGTATTGATTTAAACGCCCTCGGCGTAACAATTCCCGTGCCAATAGATCACTATTGGGCAAATAAACCCGGTCAAGGGTTGCTACATATTCAAAAGGACTAAGCTTAGATACTTCTGAGCCAATATGTAGCATGGGGCTAGTGAGGCGAATTTTAGCGGTTTCGTAAACCTCTGGTTTAGAGATTCCTAGCGCTGTTGAAATAGCCATAGGTTTTAGGATGAGGGTTCAACGTAGATGGGTAAACTGAGGGCGAGGCCGCTGCGATAAACGGGGTGGCTAGAGAAATTTGGAGGGGTGACATCCGCTAAACGGCCTTGGGGAGGAAAGGCAAAAACGGAGCCTTCGCTAAACATTCGCACCTTTTTACGCCGTTGCTGAATACCTGTTGGAGAACTGGAAACCCAGCCCCCCCGCTCTTGAAATTCGTAGCGAGCATTTTCGTCAATTCGGCTCAATTCCTCCTGTTGATTACTCCAAAATAAACTGAGTAGACTATGGGCGTTGCCATTTTTGAATTGGAGGAGTGATTCCCAAGCTTTGGGTAATTCTTCCCAATCTAAAGTAAATCGGCCTGCCCCGCTGGAACGTTCCCCCCCAATCCCTTCATCCGCCAAAACATGGAGAACCGTTTTTAATTGGCTGATTAGTTCTGGATTAGCTTGGGCGAAGTGGAGCAAAAAGTAGAGGCCGGCTTGTTTTTCGGGTTCAGATTGAAATTGAACAACCTTGGTATGGTAGAAGTTGCTGGCTTGGGTCGTGCGGTCTAGGGAAACCTTGGGTAGTTTAGCTGTTTCGTGCGTTTTGCCATAGTCGAATAAACCCAATTGTTTGAGCTTATTTTTAGATGAACTTTGGTTTCGATCATTGGCAAGGATGTCTTTTTGATCCTGTTTAGTAAAACCCTCACCTTGATACCAGCGTTGCCAAATCTCTAGGGGAAGATAGGTGAATTTTTTGTAGGCTTTAGTGAGGCTGATGTTGTTTTTTTCATGTTCTTCATAGTTGCGGGGAAATGGCAGGGGTTTGGGGAGATAGTAGCGATACTGATCTTTGTTACGAAGATAGATGAATGTGGAGCTATGGCGGAAGGGAGGATTAGGGCTATTGAGTTGGCTAAATAACTCCTCTAGATTATCGGGATAGATGCGCGCATAGGTGCTAATCAGCGCACTAAAAAGGCTATCGGAGGGAAGGCGATCGCCTGTCTCTTCCAAACCAATTCCCACCTGGCCAAAATGTGCCACATTCTGGCCAAGATCCAACCGCACTAAATACCAATTATCCATTATTCTTCACCTTCTAAAATTAGCAAACTCTTGGAGTTTGCTTTGAGAATTCTAAAACGCTTCAAGCAATTTTCGATGTCTTGAAACTGAATTAATTGAGCATCATCAAACTGACCTGTTTTATACAGATCAATGGGATATCGACAGATTTTGATATCTTTAAACTTGACTTTTCCATATCCCCGCGAACCATGACCACCTAAAGCATCATCTTCCAAAATAGCCAAGGCAACAATGAGATTTTTTAAGTCACCGACAATATGCCCAACAACCTCAGCCGTATAGACCATTTCAAAATCAAATTCTGCCCCTTTCGGCACGCGCTCGATTTGCCTGGGGTTAGCAGCGGAGGTAATCCGGTCTAGACCATTTTCAAATTTCCATTCTGTCATATAAAGCTGGCTATCAATTTTCTTCAAAAGCTTAACAGAATCTTCAGTGAGATGAGCATCACGAACCGTTAGACGTGCCGGATGATTACGCCCCGACACTTCAACACAATCAAGATTCTCAATTTTTCGAGGTTCTTTATCACTATTTTCCTCAATCAATTTTTCACAAATAGCAACAGTTTTTTCGATCCAACAAGTTGCACCTGTTGAACCAAACAGCCGTGAAACTTCACAATTTTTTGAACCATCAAAAGGAATATATTGTCCATCAATTTTAGAGAAACCACTCACTAAATCATCACTTTCGTAGCGATAAGTATCGCGACTACCCTTACGATTTAGTCGCTTATTGTGAACACGCTCTAAAATAGACCGTAACTTTCCTTTAATTGAAGATCCCGGCAAATAAGGATATTCATTGATTGGGTCACGAACAACTGCTTTATCAACACCACCGATATTTAAACCGTCACTAGACCCGCCAATATGTAGTCCAGTTTCGACCAATAAGGTGCTTTTGATTTTGATTTTTCCCAATAAGGGTTTATTTTGATAAGAAGTCATTGGTTGCTGCCTCCTGCTGCTTTATGGTATGCAATGATTGCTTCAATTAATTGTACTAAACGCTCAAAATCTTCTAACTCATTAACCCCCTTAATAGCCGATTCCAATACTTTTTTGAGTGGCTCAACTGGCCCAGGATCATCATTTTTAGCCTGTCTGGCTGCAAGATAAGCCAAATGATATCGCAAAATATTCAATTGGTCTTTGTTAGCATCAAAATCTTTCTTGTTTCTAGCAAATTCTACTTTGAATCGTTTGATATTGTCCAAGAATTTGCGAATTTGATTGGTCTTTAGTTTTTTGCGGAATAACAATTCGCCTAAATCTTCTGAATCTTCGACCAATTGGGAAATTTTATAATTTTGAAGACCTCCATTCTTTGCCAGTTTATCAAAGTCTTGCTGCATTTTCAGATCAATTGATAAAATAGCTTCGGTTGTTGTAACAGATTGAGTATTCACCACCTTTGGTGTGTTCGCTTTAGGTGAATTTGGACGTTGGGGATTTTTAGCCATGATTTTTGTGGGTAATGATTGAGTGAGAGTTTATCCTTGGAGAACTTGGTGGGCGGTGAGGGAAAGATGGGGGAATAGACGGGAAATGATTCGGTCTGATCCGGTGAAGTCGGTTAACTCATAAAAACCCTCCTCTAAAAATAAAACAGTGATTTTTGCATCCTGGGGATCAACAAGCCAATATTCTGCAATCCCCACTACGCCATATTCAGAACGCTTGTAGCGATAATCTCGCACCCGTGATTCTGGGCTGACCACCTCCACCACTAACAGCGGTGCAGATTCCAAAACTGCCGGCCCCAAAGGATCAACCTGCTCCCTGGCTACCACCATTAGATCAGGAATGCGACTGCGATTGATCGCTGTCCGTACCCCCACCATGGTTAAGGTTAACCAGGGTTGCATTAACCGGGCAATTTCTCCTTCAAATTGGTTGATCAAAAATCGGATAATTAAGGCATGATTTAAACTTGGTGGATTCACAATCAGTAAGGCTCCATCTTCCCATTCATAGGAGCGATCGCCCCCATCATTATAGAGCAAATATTCCTCAAATGTGGCAATTTTAAGTTGTGCGATCGCCATGATTTAATCCTCCTTACGAGATGCACGGTTTAAGCATTCGAGCCAAGTGGCGATCGCCCTAAAATAGGGAGCATTATAAGGGTTTTTGAGCGATTGGCTTAAGTCCAGATTAAGGGACTTGGGTAAACGAGCGATGGTATAGG
>RECT01000466.1 GCA_007693875.1 Spirulina sp. DLM2.Bin59 | reverse complement strand
CGGAGGGGCTTCTTCGATCTGGGCTAAAGCCGTGGGGCCATTGTCCACCACCCGCACATCATGGCCCTCCTGCTCTAGGGCCAACTGCACCAGAAACAAGTTATCGGGGGCATCATCCACCGCCAAAATATAGTTTTTATCGCGTTTTTTCCCTAAACCTTGCTCTTTCACAGTGTTATTGGCTCAAACAGTCCTCCGAATCAATGGCGATGATCTGCCGCTGTTGGGGGGCGCGGGGGATTGTCACCGTAAAGGTCGCGCCTGCGCCCCGTTGACTGGCTATTGTAATCCTGCCTTGAATCATCTGCACCAAAGATTTCACGATCGCTAACCCCAAGCCAGTGCCGGGATGTTTCCGGGTGAGGGTTTGATCCACCTGGCGAAAGGCTTCAAAAATCATGCCCTGATCCTCTGGGGCGATGCCGATGCCGGTATCTTGCACCGCTAATTCTAGGGTATGGTCGGGGCCATCCTGAAGCGTGACGTTGACTTGCCCCTGGGGGGTGAACTTAATCCCATTGGCCAGGAGGTTGATCAAAATCCGCCGGATGCAATGTTGATCGCTGAAGATGTGCGGATCTTGGCTGTGGATAATCACGGTTAAACCGAGGTTTTTCTTTTGGGCGAGCGATCGCAATTCCTCCACCGTTCCCTTAATCAACCGCGCCGCATCAAAGGGTTGAAAATTCACATCCCAACACCCCGCCTCCAGTTTGGAAAAATCTAACACTTCATTGAGGAGGGAGAGTAAATTTTGACTATTGTTAAAAATCCGCTCCACCATATCCACCTGGCGGGGGGAGAGGGGGCCGTATTGCTGCAACATCAGCATTTGGGAAAAGCCCATAATTGCGTTCATGGGCGTGCGCAATTCATGGGACATGGTGGCTAAAAATTGGGATTTTAATTGGGAGGTTTCCATCAGGGCTTGGTTTTTGGCTTCGATCTGCTGCCGCTGTTGGTTGAGTTGCTCGGCCCTCGCTTTGAGGATCGCCTCCCCCTGTTTGCGGCGGGTGACATCATTAATCGCCCCACATCCCCCCAAGAGTTGCCCCTGATCATCGCTGTAGCGTTGGGCGTACAGTTCTAACCAGCGAAAATTGCGGTTTTTGGTAGCAAAGCGCAGTTCACACCGAAAGGATTCCCGTTCACCGCGCCAAAGGGCATCGAGCAAGTCGGTGAGGCGATCGCGATCGTCTTGGCTAAACACATAGTCCACCATGGCGCGGTTTAGGGTTTCTTCAACCCCATAACCCGTAATCTCCTGCCAGGGAGAACTGAGAAAGAGCCAACGTCCAGCGGTGTCGGTTTGAAAAATAACCTCCTCAATACGGGTAAGCACGGTGTGGTAGAGGTGATGAACTTGGTCGAGGGGCATCATTGCGATTCATTTAACCCTAGCGATGTTCTCTAAATCATGGCATCCCTCTGAGGAAAGTTGTTCAGGGGTTAGGTCTCATTCTTTAGAGAGAGAGGGAAGTAGGGAGTGGGAAGTGGGGAGTGGGGCTAGCTCGTTTAAAATGGGGAGCATTCTGCTTCCATCACAACCTTTATGAATCCCATTCGTGTTGTTTTAATTGAAGACCATGATCTGAGTCGCATTGGTTTGAGTGCGGCCCTCCAGCAGGTGGAGGATATTGAGGTGGTGGGGGAGGCGGCTAATGCTCATCAAGGATTGCAGATTTTGCAGGTGAGTAAGCCGGACGTGGCGATCGTCGATATTGGCCTGCCGGATCAAGATGGCATTGAGTTAACCCAGGCCTTTCGCGGTTCCCCCGATGGGCTGAATACGAAGGTTTTGATTTTAACGATGCATGAGGATGAGGATTCGATCCTGGCGGCCTTTGCAGCGGGGGCGGATTCCTACAGTTTGAAGGATGTTAGTTTGGAGAATTTGGTGCAGGCAATCCGCCTCACCCATGAGGGCCATGCTTGGATTGATCCCGCCATTGCCCGCGTTGTCTTGCAGCAGGCCCGCACCAATCAGCCGGAGGGGGATGAGGCGGCGGCAATGGTGGAAATTCGCTCCATTGATCCAGAGGATCAGCAAATGATTGAAGCCAGTACCCTCACGGAGCGGGAGTTAGATGTTTTGGAGTTGATTGTGGCGGGGTGCAACAATGCGGCGATCGCCCAAGAACTCCATATCACCGTCGGCACAGTCAAAACCCATGTACGCAGCATTTTAAACAAACTCTGCGCCGACGATCGCACCCAAGCCGCCGTCCGTGCCCTCCGTTCCGGTTTGGTGGATTAAACCCCAACGGGGGTGAGGGCTTCCCCAGTGAGGCTAAAGGCCCGCACCTCGGTAATCCGTACCGGGACGGTTTTACCCTTCAGTTGGGCAATATCCCCCGCAAAAAACGTGAGGCGATTGCCCCGGGTGCGCCCCATCACTTGGCGAGGATCTTTCAGATTAGCCCCTTCCACTAAAACCTCTTCAATGCGGCCTTGATACCGTTGCGATCGCCCCATGGCCTGGACTTCTACTAAACGATTCAACCGTTGGAGGCGATCGCCCTTCTCCGCCTCACTCACCTGATTTTCCCACAGCGCAGCGGGAGTTCCCGGCCGGGGGGAATAGGCCGCCGTATTGAGGAGATCAAAGCCAATCTCTGCAACGAGGTCGAGGGTATTTTGAAACTGTGCCTCTGTTTCACCGGGAAAGCCCACAATGGCATCGGCACTAATGGAAGCATCGGGCATCAGTTCCCGAATTTTGGCAATAATGCGGCGATATTTCTCCTGGGTATAGCCCCGGGCCATAGCCTTCAGCACGTCATTATCCCCCGATTGAAAGGGAATATGGAAATGCTCACAAACCTTCGGCAGTTCCGCACAGGCCCGAATCAGCCGCTCTGTAAAATAGCGGGGGTGACTGGTGGCAAAGCGAATCCGCTCAATGCCCGGCACATCGTGAATAAAATAGAGCAAATCCGTCAGGGTATGTTGATGGCGACCCTCGGCGGTACTTCCCGGCAAATCCCGGCCATAGGCATCAATATTCTGCCCCAACAGCGTGATTTCCTTAAACCCCTGTTGGGCCAAACCCTCAATTTCCGCCCGAATCGCCTCCGGTGTGCGGGACTGCTCCACCCCCCGCACCCCCGGCACGACGCAATAGGTACACCGCTCATTGCACCCATAGATCACATTCACCCAAGCCGTCACATCGCTATCGCGGCGAGGCTTCGTAATATCTTCCACAATGGCAATCTCTTCAGTAGCCACCACCTGCTGCCCGGCAAAAACCTGCTCTAACAAATCCCCCAACCGATTCGCGTGTTGCGGCCCCATGACGAGATCCAACTCTGGCACGCGCCGCAGCAATTGTTCTCCCTCCTGTTGGGCCACACATCCCGCCACAATCAAGGTTAAATCCGGCTGACTCTGTTTCCGTTTGGCCTGCCGCCCCAAGTAGGAATAGACCTTTTGTTCGGCATTATCGCGGATCGTGCAGGTGTTATAGAGGACGACATCGGCGTTGTTGGGGTCTTCTATGGCCTGCATCCCCATGTCATCAAGAATCCCGGCCATGCGTTCAGAGTCGGCTTTGTTCATCTGGCAGCCGAAGGTGATGACGTGGTAGGTACGGG
>RECT01000066.1 GCA_007693875.1 Spirulina sp. DLM2.Bin59 | reverse complement strand
CTAGGGCTAGCTAGACTGGGAATCCCCACGCCTTTAGGCTGGGGAGGATGTCAATGAATTGCTCCATCTTCGCCCCCTAGGTCAGTTCAAAATAACCCTGAAGATTCTCGGGCTCGCAGGCCTCAAGAATCGCCGTGGCTCTTTGTTGAATTGCCTTTGAGCCTTTTACCGCCACTAAATACTTCCCCGCATTGAGGCGATTGCGGTAGGGGAGCGCATCCCCACTACCGGAGGAAATCCCCACGCCGCCCCCGACAAAAACACTCCCCATCCCGCCCCCCATGGCCCCCAGCAGGCCTCCGATGAGGTGATTGCCGAAGTCATTGGTCCAGGTGAATAAATTAATGTGGGTAATGGCATTGAAGGTAAACCCCGCCACAAACCCAAAGGGAACGAGCCAAACCGCCATCAATTTGGCCTGCTCCCGTGCCTTTTGGTTAGGGTCGATGAGGCCAAACTCATCAGCGGTTTTATAGCCCCGGCCGAGAATAGTGACCTGATTCATGGGCAGACCCGCCCCTTCAAGGGATGTATAGGCAGCCTCAGCGGCGATGCGATCGGGAAATACAGCAATCAGATAGTTCATGAAGAGATGGGAGGATAATGGCTTGGTTGTTTGTATTTTAGAGCCTGAGGCGATCGCCCCCTCTGGAATTCCCCACAGAAAGACCGATCCCACCCCCCGATGCTAACGATGGCCCCTCGTTTGCCGATACAATGCTCACTGCAAACAATGAAAGCATCACAGATTCTTCTAGAGTTCTCCACTATGGCTAAGGTTTTAGTTTCTGATCCCATCGATCAAGTCGGTATTGATATTCTCTCTCAAGTGGCCAAGGTGGACGTTAAAACCGGCCTGCCCCCCGAGGAACTGGTGGCCATCATTCCCGAATATGATGCTCTGATGATCCGCTCCGGCACAAAAGTCACCCAAGCGGTGATTGAGGCGGGAACCCAGTTAAAAATTATCGGCCGGGCTGGTGTAGGCGTGGATAACGTCGATATTCCCGCCGCCACCCGTCGCGGCATCGTCGTCGTCAACTCCCCCGAGGGCAACACCACCGCCGCCGCCGAGCATGCCTTAGCGATGATGCTCTCCCTTTCTCGCCATATCCCCGCCGCCCATATTTCCCTCAAAAATGGGGGTTGGGAACGGAAACGGTTTGTGGGGGCAGAGGTGTATAAGAAAACCCTAGGTGTGGTGGGGTTAGGGAAAATTGGCTCCCATGTAGCCACCGTCGGCAAGGCTTTGGGGATGAACCTGATTGCCTATGACCCGTTTATTTCCGCTGAACGGGCGGATCAATTGGGTTGTCGCCTCGTGGATCTTGATTATATTTTCCGGGAAGCGGACTATATTACGCTCCATGTCCCCAAAACCCCGGAAACTGCAAATCTGATCAACGCGGAAGCTTTGGCGAAGATGAAGCCGACGACCCGGATCATTAACTGCTCCCGGGGGGGGATTGTCGATGAAGAGGCGTTGTACAATGCGCTGAAATCGGGGCAAATTGCCGGGGCTGCCCTGGATGTGTTCGCCACGGAACCGCTGCCGGAATCTCCCCTGCGGGAACTGGATGAACAGGTGGTATTAACCCCCCATTTGGGAGCTTCTACGGCAGAAGCGCAGGTGAATGTGGCCATTGATGTGGCGGAACAGATCCGCGATGTGTTGCTGGGTTTACCGGCGCGATCGGCGGTGAATATTCCGGGGTTAACTCCGAGCGTCATGGAAAAACTGAAGCCCTATCTGCAATTGGCGGAAACTTTGGGGAATTTGGTGGGGCAATTGGCCGGCGGTCGGGTCGATCGCTTTAATGTGCGCCTCCAAGGGGATTTGGCCACGGCCCAAAGTCAGCCGATTGTGGTGGCTTCCCTGAAGGGGCTACTTTCCCAGGCTTTGCGCGAACGGGTGAATTATGTGAATGCGGCCATTGAGGCTAAAGAGCGGGGCATTCATGTCACGGAAACCAAGGATGCATCGGCATCGGACTATTCCGGGGCGTTGCATTTATCGGTGCATGGTTCCCTTGGGGAGCATTCGGTGACGGGGGTGCTGCAATCCGATGGGGAAATCCGGGTCACGAATCTGGATGGTTTCCCCCTCAATCTGCCCCCCAGTGGCCATATGCTGTTTACGCTCCACCGGGATATGCCGGGGATTATCGGGCAAATTGGCTCGATGTTGGGGAATTTCAACGTTAACATTGCCAGTATGCAGGTGGGGCGGAAAATTGTCCGGGGCAATGCGGTGATGGCGTTGAGTTTGGATGATCCTTTACCGGAGGGGTTATTGGCGGAAATTACCAGTATTCCGGGCATTGAAGATGCCTATACGGTGACGCTTTAAGAAGGAAAGAGGATGGAGAAGAGAGGATAGAGTTAGGAAGTGGGAAGTGGAGAGTAGGAAGAAAAAATGCCATTTCTCACTCCTCACTCCTCACTCCTTCCAGGGAAAAAATTTAACTATTATGAGGAAAAATACCCATGGCTAACCGCTGGTGGGAATTACAGATTATTGGAGATCCCCAGGCAGAGGATTTGATCTTCTGGCGTTTGGAGCAGTTTGGCTGTCAGGGGATGGCTTCCGATCATCGCCCGGAAGGGTTGCGGGTGCGGGCCTATGTGCCGGAGATTACGATCACGGTGCTGGATTTATCGGCCCTGACCCTCTGGTTGCAACAGGATGCGATCGCCGCTGAGCTCCCCCAACCTACCCTCACCTGGGAACTGATCAACGAGGAAGATTGGGCCAGCAGTTGGAAAGAGCATTGGGAAATTCAAGAGGTGGGCGATCGCTTTGTGATCTGCCCTGCTTGGCTGACCCCGCCAGAGGGCGATCGCATCGCCCTCCGCCTCGATCCTGGCGCGGCCTTCGGCACCGGAACCCACCCCACTACCCAACTTTGTTTGGAATCCCTGGAAATGCGGGAGAGCCAATGTACTCCTGATGCGGTGATTGCCGATATTGGTTGCGGGTCGGGGATTTTATCCATTGGGGCTTTGCTGTTGGGGGTGGGCCATGTCTATGCCATCGATACCGATGTCATGGCCATTCAATCCACAATCACCAATCGGGAACTGAATCAAATTCCCCCGGAACACCTGCGGACGGCACAGATGGGCATTGAGGGGATCATCAATCTGGTGGGGGGCCAGGTCGATGGCTTGGTGTGCAATATCCTCGCCGATGTGATCATGAAGATGATCCCCACCATGGCCCAATTGGTGAAACCCAAGGGTTGGGCGATCCTCAGTGGCATTCTCTTGGAGCAAGCTCAGGAGGTTTCCGATGTCCTGGAAGCCCATGGTTGGATCATTGCCACTTTATGGAAGCGGGGCGAATGGTGTTGTTTTAATGTGCGTCGCGGTTAACGCAAGGGGCTAAGATGGGGCGAGGTTCTCCCCCTGATCATTTTGGCCGCCCATGGGTTCCCAGCACATTACCCAAATTGTCCCCACCTTACCCCCAGCCATTAATGGTTTAGGGGATTTTGCCCTGGGTTTGGCCCACCAGCTACAGACAGATTTTGGCTTAGTCACCGATTTTGTGATTGGTAATCCCCAATGGCAGGGAGAGGCGGAATTAGAGGGGTTT
>RECT01000352.1 GCA_007693875.1 Spirulina sp. DLM2.Bin59 | reverse complement strand
AGAATCAAAAGTCGCCCTAGAAGGGCGAGGCTTGAAACCCATTAGTTTTGGTCAAAGTAGGGGGTAGGGGGCAACCTCGCCCCCTAGGGGCCCATCTAATCCCGCAACTGTACCGGCATCGCTAAATAGGTCATCTTTGACCCGCTCAAGGGTGTGAAAATCACCGGCTGGGTGGGGCCGTTGAGGTGGATCGTGATCTCACTACTGGACAGTGCCTTTAAGCCATCCATTAAATATTTGACATTAAAGGCGATCTCCCTGGGCTGATCGCTACTAATCTGAGCCGTCATCGATTCGCGACCACTGCCCACATCCTGAGATTCCACCGAGAGCTGCAACTGCTGTTGACCTTTATCTAAGGAGCAGCGCACGACATTATTGCGGGAATCTGCCAACACCGCAATCCGCTCCAGGGCATTTTGAAACTGGCGGCGATCCACATGGACGAGGTTGCTAAACTGTGTGGGCAAAAGTTGGCGATATTGGGGATAAGCCCCCTCCAGCTTACGGCTGGTTAATTTGAGATCATCCCCCAATTCAAACACCACCTGACCCTCATCCATGTAGAGCGTCACATGATCCTCTTTTTGCCGCAACCCTAGCATCCGCTCTAATTCTCGCAACGCCCGCGCCGGAATGGTTACTTCCAATTTTGTAGTCCGGGTCTCGCTCTCTTCGACGTTGGGGGTTTCCAGCACGGCGAGGCGATGGCCATCGGTGGCGGCAAATTCCAGGGCATCGGGGCCGAGGGTGACGTGAACGCCGGTTAAGACCTGTTTTGTTTCTTCTGTACTGGCGGCGAATAGGGTCGATCGCAGCCCCTCCCCTAAGCTTTCCACGGGAACGAGTACCGCATCTCCATCTTCAATGCGGGGCAGTTCGGGGAATTCATCGGCATCTAGGCTCCGCAGTTGATAACGGCCGGAGGTGGAGGTGAGGGTGACGAGACCCCCTTCTTCGTCTTCTTCGTAGGTGATTGTGATTTCGCCATCGGGGAGCCGGGCAATAATATCCCCTAGGGTTTTGGCGGGGAGCGTGATCCGCCCGCCTTGGGTGACTTCGGCAATGAAGCTGGTTTCAATCCCGAGGCTGAGGTCAAATCCCCGTAGTCGCACCCGCTGTTTATCGGCATCGGCAATGAGTAGGAGGTTCCCTAAAACAGGATGGCTAGGACGGGAAGGCACAGCCCGACTCACAAGGGAAATATTAGCGTTGAGGTCGCTTTGGCTGCAAACAAGTTTCATGGGAACGGGTGATCAGGATGGATACGGGATGTTTATTGTACAGAAACGGGGGAGCTGCGGAGGAAAACTCCCTGAATTTTTAAGATCGGTATTTGTTCTTTATTTGGGGCGATGGGGAATCCCGTTGCTCCGTTCGTCGGCATGGGGGCGAAAAATTTTTCGCCCCTACGTGGCTTGGGGGATTTGTAAAGTTTTGTGAAAAAGTGGGGTGGGGGGTGACACCCCCCATTAGTCGTGATATATTTTGAATTGTAGATGCACCCTGATGATTGGGGGAGCCGCTCCGGTGGCTCTCTTTTTTATTGGGGATTTTTTGGGAACGGGGAACGGGGAACGGGGGATTTTGCTATGGGGAACTGGGTAGCCCTGCGGTGCAGTAGGCTCGCCAGCCGCCGAACTGGGTGATTTCTTTGCCCCTTTGACAGCAGAGATGTTCCCCCAATACCCCGAGGACTTGACTGCCATCACTGAGTTCGATTTTGCCAATGCAGAGGCCGGCGGGTTCCTGTTGGAGGATTTCGGCAATGCCAACGGTGGGAACTGACCAGATTTCCAGGGCGATCGCCCCCCCTCCCGTTTCTACTCGCTCCATGGCAGGATGGACATCGCCAATGGCCCATAATCGATAACAGGGGGCCGTCATCGCCTCCCGCTCAAACCTTGCCCCCACGGCTAACAGATTGCCATTGAGGGCCAATCCCCGCATCAATGTGCCATTGACCGCCAATAAAATCTCCTCAGCCATTTTTCCCTCTGCTATGCTATGGGTGATGTGTGAAATTTTAACAGTTGCCCCTGACATCCCTTGATCCTCCTTGATCAACCCATGATCTGCCCATGGCTTCCCCTCTGATTAAACGGTTCCAAGTTAGCCTTGAACACAATAAGCTGTTTGGCTTTGCGGCGGCTTGTTTTGTGCTGGGCCTGGCCGGCGTGGCAGCCTTAATCCCCCCCAAACCTCCCCCAGATCAGGAATACCAAGCCACCGCCTTCCTCGCCTATAGCAGCGCCCCCCCCACCGCCACAGAAACGGGGCGGAACCTGTTTGAGCAGGGACGCAGTTCCATCAGTACGAAAGAAGCCCTTGTAACCGAGCAGGTGGTGATCCAAGTGATGGATGCCTTGGAAATTCCCCTCAATCGGGCCGAACGGTTCATGCGGCAAATTAGCGTCAATCTGCCCAAAAAAGATGATCCGCCGGTCATTCGCATTCAGTACAAAGACACCGACGAGGAGCGGAGCGAAAAAGCCCTCAACCTCTTGCTCAATGCCATGGTGGAGCAAAGCCGCACCGTCAACACATCCCGCCTCCGGGCCCAAATCGAAGCCATTCAGGCCCGGCTCATTGAAGCCAAGGCGGATCTGAAGGTGGCGGAACAGGAGTTTTATCGGTTCATGAGCCAAGAGGGAACAGACCTGATGGCGGCTCAGGATGGTAGCCTCTTCGGGGGAATCACAACGAGCCGACAGCAACAGCGGGAATTGCGGTTTCAATTGGAAGGGGTGACGGCTCAATTAGATAGTATTGCGGGGCAGTTGGGGTTAAACCCTGCCCAGGCGGCCCTGGCTTCGGCCTTGAGTGCGGATCCGATTATTGCCAATTTGCGGGCGCAAATTCTCCAGGTGGAAACGGAACTGGCGATGCGGCAGCGGGAACTGCGGCCGGAACATCCGACGATGGTGGAGTTGTTTAAACAGCAATCTACCTTTAACCAGTTATTAATTGAGCGGGCGGATGAATTGGTGGGGAGTGATGGCGTGTTTACGGCGGTTCCCAGTCAGGTGCGGCGGGATAGTAGCTTGGATATGACGCGGCAACAGTTGGCCAATCGTTTGGTGGATTTGCAAACCCAGCAGGATACGATCAGTAAACAGTTGGCCATCGCCCGCCAAACGGAACAACAACTCCGGCAACAGTTTGAAAGCTCCCCCGATAAACAACTGGAGCAGGAACGCCTCCAACAACAACTGACGCTGAAAAAGAATTTCCATGACTTTCTTCAGGCCAAACTCATTGATGCCCAATCCGCTGAGGCGGAAACCGTGGGTAATTTAACCATTACCCAAACACCGATTACCCAAGCCTTGGAGAGCACCTATTCTCCCCCCCCTAGCCCCTTTATCATCCTAGCGGCGGGAATAGTTGGCTCGGCGTTCGTGGGAACGGGGGTGATTTTTGTGATGGGGATTTTGGATCCTCGCCTCCATACGGCGACGGAACTGCGGGGGGTGTTTCGCGATCGCGATCTGCCCCTGTTGGGGGAGCTACCGATTTTGGGGCCGCCCCGCTATCGCTATGATTTACCCCTCGTCCAGGGCCACAATGCCACTGCTTTGGAGCAGTATGAATTACT
>RECT01000465.1 GCA_007693875.1 Spirulina sp. DLM2.Bin59 | reverse complement strand
GATTTTAATCACCTGGCCGGTGATGGGCGATCGCACAATCCCCAATTCTAAATCTGTCACCGCCTGGCGTACCCGTGCTTCCGCTTGGCCTACCTGGGCCCGGGCTTGGGCCACTTCCACGGGGCGCACCTCAGCAATGCGATCTCGATCGGCCTGGGCTTCGCGGATTTGTTGGCTCAAGGTGGTGTCAATTTCCCGGGCAGCGGCCACAGCTTCCGCCAGTTCTTTTTGGGCGGTAATCCATGCTAACTGTCGCTGATCCCGATCGGAGGCGGAAACTACCCCATCGGTATAGAGAAATTGATAGCGGTTGTATTCCAATTGGGCGGTGTTGAGGGCGGCTTGGAGGCGTTCCGCTGTGGCTTGGTTGGTGCGCCGCTGTCCCTGTTGTTGACTGATTAACGTGGCGATGCGGGCTTCAGCGGCCTGGATTGCGCCGGTTTTAGCCCCGGCTTGGACAATGTTAAGGGCAGCTTCGGCAACGGTCAGATCCTGCCGGGCAGTTTCGAGGGCGGCCTGGAGGCGTTCATAATTATCCAGTTGGGCGATGATCTGATCCACCGCAACGCGATCGCCCTCCGCCACTAACAGCCGCTCCACCTTTGCCCCCCCAAGGGCGGGCGGCGCAGAAACAGCAATCACTTGGCCCAAGGGTTCAATGCGACCTAAGGCGGTAATGGCCTGGACGCGGGCCGGTTCCGGCTGTGATTCTTCTGGGGCGCTGGCCGTTGGTTCACGCAGTAGGGCCAAGGCATAGACCACACTTCCCCCAAGGATCACCATCCCCAACAGCACCAAAC
Organism: Spirulina sp. DLM2.Bin59; assembly: GCA_007693875.1. Classification (GTDB taxonomy): domain Bacteria; phylum Cyanobacteriota; class Cyanobacteriia; order Cyanobacteriales; family Spirulinaceae; genus Spirulina. The sequence continues at coordinate 2,806 of RECT01000465.1, read as the reverse complement.
CAATGAGATTTTTTCGCCGTTTTAACTCGGAAATAACAGTTCTGCCCTTCACAAAGTTTTTGTTGATCGCCTTGCCCTGTTCATTCTACGGGAAAAAGAAAGGGGGCGATCGCCCCCTTGCTTAAATCATCGCTAATCAATTACCAATGTGGCATCCCTACACATCGTAGTAGAGCATGAACTCATAGGGATGGGGCCGCAGACGCATCGGGTTGATTTCTGCATCGATTTTATAAGCGATCCAGTTTTCAATGAAATCTGAAGTCAATACACCCGTGCTGGTCAAGAATTCTTGATCATTCTTGAGGGCTTCGAGGGCTTCCTCCAAAGAACCCGGCGTGCTGGGAATCTTGCTCAGTTCCTCAGGACTGAGGTCATAGATATCCACATCCAAGGGCGAACCGGGATCGATTTGGTTCTTAATCCCATCAATCCCCGCCAACAGCATCACCGCAAAGGCGAGATAAGGGTTAGCGGTGGCATCGGGGCAACGGAATTCCAACCGTTTGGCCTTGGGATTGGGGCCAGATAAGGGAATCCGCACCGAAGCCGAGCGGTTGCCTTGGGAATAGGCCAAGTTCACCGGAGCCTCAAAACCCGGAACCAAACGCTTGTAGGAGTTAACCGAGGGGTTGGTGAAGGCCAAGATCGCCGGAGCATGACGGAGAATGCCGCCGATATACCACAGGGCCGTTTGGCTCAGGTTGGCATAACCTTCGTCACTCCAGAAGGTCGGCTCACCATTACGCCAGATGGATTGGTGGGTGTGCATCCCCGAACCATTGTCGTTAAACAAAGGTTTGGGCATGAACGTCGCCGTTTTACCGTACTTCTTGGCCACATTTTTGACGACATACTTATAAATCATCAAATCGTCAGCGGCTTGGATCATCGTGTTGAACCGCACCCCTAACTCGTTTTGCCCCCCCGTTGCTACCTCATGGTGGTGTTTTTCAATGGGGACATTGCAGGCCTTCATCGTCAGCAGCATTTCCGTGCGGATATCCTGCATCGTGTCCGTAGGGCCAACGGGGAAATAGCCCTCCTTGTAACGGGGCTTATAGCCCAAGTTGCCGCCCGCTTCTTCCCGGCCGGAGTTCCAACGGCCTTCGATGCTGTCAACGTGGTAGTAGCCTTCGTGCTCGTTTTGGTCAAACCGCACATCATCGAACAGGAAAAACTCCGCCTCTGGGCCAAAGTAGGCTGTATCACCCAGCCCCGTCGTTCCGAGATAATCCACCGCCTTCTGCGCGATGCTGCGGGGGTCACGGTTGTACCATTCGCCGGTACGGGGTTCCTTGATGCTGCAAATCATGCTCAAGGTTTTGTCTTTGTAGAAGGGATCGATCCAGGCCGTTTTGGGATCGGGAACCATGGACATATCCGACTCGTTGATGGCTTTCCAGCCGCGAATGCTTGACCCATCAAAGGCGACACCATCCACGAAAGAGGCTTCATCAATCTGGTTTTGGTAAAATGAGCAGTGTTGCCATGTCCCCGGCAGGTCAACGAACTTCAGGTCGATGATTTCGATGCCTTCATCTTGAATCATCTGCAATACTTGTTGCGGTGTCTCTGGCATAAAGTGACTCCTTCTTCGGTTGTTCCGCCTATGTAGATCATCGAAACATCCTAGAAAGCGACTCGATCAGCAGTTGTATTCAGTGTTACAGAATCCAAGAGCATTAATCAAATCCACAGAAAACTGGGGGGCAAGATCGGGAAACCTCACCCGGGGCGGCAGGGTGAGCGCCTGTAATAATTCGCAACAATTGGTGAGTTTTTATGAAGAAATATATCAATTGTGAGCCAAGGGGGGATTCTCTTCGCATCGGATTGCCCAGACTGGCCGGGGCTGTGAGATGATGAACCCTTGGTAAAGCCGGATTAATATAGCTTGCAATCCGCTGCCCGTGGCAATATTAAAAAGATGATTGATTGGGAGCGCAGTTTTAATGAAAGATGCAGTAACCAGCTTAATAAGAAATTATGATGTGAGCGGCCGTTACTTTGACCGGGCCGCCATGGATGCTTTGCAGTCCTATTTTCAGTCCGGCAATGACCGGATTGCGGTGGCGACGATGGTGACAGCCAATGCGGCGGACATTGTTAAAACCGCTGGAGCGACGCTGTTTGAGACGGTGCCGGAGCTACTCCGTCCCGGTGGCAATGCCTATACGACCCGTCGCTATTCTGCCTGTTTGCGGGATATGGATTATTACCTCCGCTATGCCAGTTATGCTCTGGTGGCAGGGGATACTAATGTCCTGGATGAGCGGGTGCTGCAAGGGCTGCGGGAAACCTACAACTCCTTGGGGGTTCCCATTGGCCCGACGGTGATGGGGATTCAAATCATGAAGGATGTGGTGAAAGCCATGGCCCTGGATGCGGGAATCAGTGATGTGAGTTTCGTTGATGCGCCCTTTGACCATTTGGCGCGGGATCTGGGCGAGAAGAATCTCTAAGCCATTGGCAGATTGGGGGGCGCGATCGCATCTTCTTTGGGAAGGGCGATCGCGCCTTTCCGCTTGGCACAGTATGGAGGGGTTATGGAGCCGTTAAATTTATGGGAGCAACTGATCGCCCGTAGCGAGCGGGCCCTCGCCACTGGGGCCTTGCAACCGATTCCCACCACCTGGAATTTTGTGGAGCAGGGGGGTTTGGGGTTTTTGGTGCGGGCCTTGGCGAATTTGGTGCGGAAGGAAACCCAGGGGGCGATGAAGCGATCGCAACAGCCCAACTTTAACCCTTTCCTCCCCTACGAGCCGGATTTATTTGTGGCGGATCTCTCCCCTAGCCATGTGTG
>RECT01000263.1 GCA_007693875.1 Spirulina sp. DLM2.Bin59 | reverse complement strand
AATAATGTACAGTGGTAATCGGTTAGTTGAATTATTGAATGCACAAGATCAAGAGCGTCATCCTGGCTTGTTTAAATCTGGTGAATTTACGCTAAAATGGCGGGCAAAGGTGGGATCATTCCCTCATCCTGATGTTGAAACGATTGTTTCTGCGGGTGAGCCTTGTGGCAAGTGGAAATCTAATCAAACTAAAACAAAACAAGAAGTATGGAAACAAAATACAAGCTCATCACAATGGCGACCAGAAGCGAAACGTACAGTTGGAGAAAATCTAGAACAACTGAAGATATTGCCTTTAAATGGTTATATTCCGGGGTCTTGTATTCGTGGTATTGTGCGGGAATGGGCAAAAAAACGGCCTGAAATTCAGCCTCGAATGCTGAAATTATTGGGTTATCAAACCAATGACGAAATCTATTCCGGAAAAATTCAATTTTTGGATGCTTGGCCCGCAAAACCTCAACCTTTAACTCTGGATATTGTTAATCCACAGCAAGAGTTTCAAGTTTTTCACCAAGGACAATCCACACCTTTATCTTTATACAGTCTTGGTGATGGAGAAGATCCCATTACTGTTACTGTTGCCATTCGGGGAATTGCGAGTAAAGGGGTTACAGCAGATGATGTTAATGAGGTGTGGGGGTGGGTGGAGCAGGCTTTGACGTTGTATGGTGTGGGAAGTCGTACTGCTTCGGGATATGGTGTGATCAAATTGAGTGGTCAAGTTGCACCAAAACCTGATCCCAATTGTAAGGCTAAAGTTTTAAATTTTAGCTTGTATAGCCAAGGCTGTTATGGCACTGATCCTCAAGGTCCAGATTTACGGCCTTCCCATTGGCGGGGGTGGATGCGTTCTTGGCTATTGCGGTTTTTGTTGGGGGTGATGTCTAGAGCAAATGCAGAGAAAACTCTAGGGGAATTATTCGGGGTTTTGGAACCTACCGCACAAAAAGGTTGTGTCCGGATCGAGTTAATTAAGGATAAAGTTTGGGGTAAAAAATCAAACAAAAATCCTCATTTTTATACTTGGAAAGGGGAACTGAAGATCACTGCTCCTGAAAATATTCTCAATACCATTATTGTACCGGCATTAAGGTTTGCGTCAATGGTGGGGGGGGTTGGGCGCGGATGGCGTAGGCCGTTGCATATTTTTAGAACAGATCGGGGTTATGAAGCGGCTAGAGGATGCCATGTTGTACTGTCTCATCAGGTCAGGGGTGAAACTAAAAAGTTTGGCATTTCGTTAAAATCAGAGCAGTGGTCAACTGTTTATCAACAATGGGCTAATGCTGTTCAGCAACAATGGCCCAACTACTTTACGCCCAATCAAAATCCAGAGGCTGAGGTTTTTGGTCCCCAAAGTTGTGCCGTGTATCTTGTTCCTGGGCCAGTAAGAAACCCTTTAAATGGGGCTGAGATGAATTGGGCATTGACAACGCCTGAAGAGACTCGCGGTGATGGGGTTAAATTGATTTATCAACCTATTTATAAGCGGAAGGTAGAGGTGGGGGGAAATGCAGCACAAGGGGGAGGGTCAACTTCTCACTGTTCTTGGGTGAGTATTCAACGGGTTCAGGTTCGCCATCGACAAAAAAATACGGACTGTCAAGAGGTGGTTTGTTTATTTATGGGGGGACAAGATCCTAGTTCTCAGCAGTTAAGAGCAAAGTTCCTGAAGGAGTTAGCAAATATTCCTGGTGCGGTGCGTCTTTTTGGAGTTTATCCTCCGATAATTAATCAGTAAATTGGTACAATACATCATCAAAATTATGACTATTTTAGTGGCGAATTTAGGGACATCGGATCTGGCGGTGCAACTGAAAGCACCCCTCAGATCTTTAGATGCGGAATCGAAGCAAACGCTTAATCTGACGGAGGCAGAATGCAACCAAGATTATTATCTGCCCATTGGGTTCGATCGCCAGGAACGAAATACAGAACAATCTCAAGCAAAATTAACCGATGTTGAAAAAATTGTATGGGGGAATCGTCAATCGTTGCTTGCCTTGAGCCTTTGTGCAGAACTGGGGGTCTCCTATGATGCTAAGTATCGGTTTTCTTTCCGAGAATTGTGTTTAAAGCTTTGTCAGCAGTATCAAAAAAATCCTGATCAATGGCATAGTCGCTTAAGACCTGGCCGCATCTGGGGAGTGATTAAAACAGCGGTTGAAGATTTTCAGGTGGAACAAATCTATATTTTTATCACCAATCAACCGAAGTTCATCAATGGCCAACGCAATTTTAACTACGATACCGATTCAGTTCATCTCTTTCGTCTCCTGCGCCGTTGGGTTAAACGGGAATTTTCTGAACCCGTTCAATTCATTCCGGTGAAAATTCCTCGTTTTTTGCCCCCCGTTGATCAGGATGGCTTACTAGAAAAATATTATCAATTTTTCAATGCCTGTGCAGCGGATCAAATTCTGGTCAGTATTAAGGGGGGAACGCCCCAAATGCAAACCGCTTTACGGGTGCAGGCCCTTGCTTCCCGTATCCCCCGGCAAATTTATCTAGAACCGCAGCTTTCCATTGCGGATGTTTTGGCGGGTAAACCTTCGGCGTGCGATCGCACCTCCTATTGGCGTACCCAACGCATCCAAAAATACCAAACCGTCCAACAGCTATTAAACCGTTGGGATTTTGAAGGGGCTAGGGTCATTTTAGAGCAGTGGCAAACAACTTTAGACTATTTACACGCCTCCGAAATTGCCGGGGTTGAGGTCAGTCGCGATACATTGGCATTGGCGATGCGGGCTTTGAGCATTGCCGTCAGTTACTTAAATTTCGATATTGATGATGTTCGGCAACAATCAAAAGAGGGGTTAAAATTGGCAGGATTGCCAGAGGTACATCCTTTTACTTTGGTGGAAAGCTACCATCCAGGACTAAATCTTTATACCCAATGTCGTTTATTTTGGCAGTTGCAAAGAATCGCTGATTTTCTGGGGGGAATGAGTGCTTTTTATGAGGAAGTTTTGCATGACTTGATTGAAAAGTTAGGGAGATTAGTTTATTTTGATAAAAATAAAAATCCCGATGATTGGTTTTTGCGTCGCGATGCCATTCATGGCACAGATTTAGGTGAGAATTTTTTAAAAATTGAAACAAGGATTAATGGCAATGTGAAAGGATGGTATGAAAACGGAAAGCCAAGAGATTATAAACTTGGGGGGCGTTTAAGTAAGCGCAATTTCGTAAAAGCCTTGGTCGTGACCAGTCATCCTGAAAAGCGTAAATTTTGTGATCAATTGCTCAGTGCTTTAAAATCCCTAGATTATTGGGCAGAAAAGCGCAATCAATTGATCCACAGTGCCGCCGGTATTTCAAAACAACGTTTAGCCGTAGTTCGTGAGACAGATCTTGAAGGTACAGATTCTTCAAAGATTAATAAAACCGTGAAATCATCCTGTCCGAGCAATCAAATTTTAATGCAAATGAGTGAGGTATTAAAATTCTCGTTAAAAATTACAGGCACTGATGCCAATTATCTAGATCTGGAAGGCCCCTATTATCTCTATTCCGATCTGGCTAATTGGACAATCCAGTTACTTGATCAAGATAGTTGATGTAGGGGCGAAAAATTTTTGTGCCTCCGGCAGGCTTACGCCAACGCCCCTAC
>RECT01000417.1 GCA_007693875.1 Spirulina sp. DLM2.Bin59 | reverse complement strand
GCTATGACGACTAAGACCCCACCGCTCCTTGACCCCCACCTGCCTGCGGTGAGGTGGGGGAGTGCGTCGCTATTTTTGTTCAATCTAGCTTCTTGAACCCCCCCCTTAAAAAGGGGGGCAGGGGGGGATCCCGCTCCGCCCCAGTCGGCATGATCCCCCCGGCTGCGCCGACCCCCTTGATAAGGGGGTTTAAATGCAATCCTACTGGGCTTTGTCATGATCAATCAGAGCCGTATATTGCTCCTCATCGATGCGCCCCGCTTCGTAGAGGGTTTCGGTAATTTCTGCCAAGGTTAAGACCGCATGAACTCGATAGCCCGCTGCCGTGATGCGATCGCCCCCTCCCGCCCCATGGTTAATAAAGACCACCAGATCCGTCACCTTCAACCCCGCCGAGGCGAGTTTTTCCACCCCCTCTAAGGCACTTTTGCCACTGATCAACGTGTCATCAATGACCACAGCGGTTTCTCCCGGCTGGAAATGCCCCTCAATCACCCGCCGCGTCCCGTGGGCCTTGACCTCCTTGCGGGGGAAGATCATCGGCTGGCCCAAGTGCAGGGAGAGACCCGTAGCGGTGGGGAGTGCGCCGTAGGGCAGGCCAGCAATGCGGTCAAACTGGAGGGTTTTGAGGATTTCTCCGTAGGCGCTGATCATTTGGTGGAACACCTGGGGATTAGAAATCACTTTCCGCAGATCAACGTAGTAGGAAAACGTCGCACCGGAGGCTTGGACATAATCCCCAAATAAAATGCAATCCAAGTCAAAGAGTTGCAGAATTAAATCCTGATGGGGATGCTCTTCAAGGAGGCAAAGGTTACTCGTCCAGAGGTTGCATTGTTGGCTTTGGGGCTGTTGTTGGGGAATTTGGCGGTGTTGGTTGATTTCAGCATTGAGGGCGGCGATCGCCCCCACGGGGTTTTCCTGAGCGAGAAAATCCTGGGGAACCGGCAACAGTAAACCGCTACCGTGGCCATTGAGGCCAGCGGTGATCATCGCCACCAGGGCGGCGGGATCTTGCCAAATGCTGCGGGCGAGGATCAGCCGTTCCGGGGCTAAATGGCGCACCTTCGCTAAAACCGCCGGGTCACTGGTGCCAATTTCTAAACAAACCTGATTGGGAGGCCCCCAAGCCGCCACCTCCTTAACCAAATGGAGGTAAAGGGGGGCATCGGGCATCGGGTAATCTTGGATGGCGATCGCCCCCGGATTGGAGGTGCGACAGGTGATAAACGCCGCCTTATCCGGATGCACCAAAAAGGGGGCGGCTTGGTCTTGCCCCGCAAAGGGATTCAGTGTCACCGCATCCACATGCCACTGCTCAAAAATGGTGCGGGCAAAGAGGCTGCTGCTGTTGAGATCGCTGTGCTTGGCATCGAGAATCACCGGAATTTCCGGGGGAATCGACAGCAACACCTGCTCTAACAGTTCCAATCCCGGTGCGCCGAGGGACTGGTAAAACCCCAAACTGGGTTTATAGGCACAGACTAAATCGGCAGTGGCCATCAGGATATGATTGAGCCAATCCCAGAGTTCATCGGTGAGTTGCCCATGGCTTGCCCCATGGTGGGACGGGAGCATTTCCGGGTTGGGGTCTAAACCCAGAACGAGAATGCTCTGGTTGCGATCGCTGGCAGCATTAAGCTTATCCAAAAAGTTCATAGCAGGGAAAGAGAATGGGCGACGCTGGGGTTCCGCGCCCAAGGCCGAAAACTGAGAATGATCTTAACCCCTAGGACTGATCCCTTGAGAAATTCGGCCAATTTCCAGCGGTTTTGCCCTGTGTCCTATAATAAACTTCACAAAGCTTTAAAAAACAAAACCCATGACAGCCTATATTCAATTTGCCCGAGGCATTACCGAAGAAATCGTTCCGGATGTGCGGGTCACACGGTCTAAAAGCGGCAACAGTGGGACAGCCACCTTTTATTTTGAATCTCCCCAAGCCCTCACCGATGCCAATGTTGCCAACGACATTACCGGCATGTATCTCATCGATGATGAGGGGGAGATGATGACCCGTGAGGTGAATGCCCGGTTTATCAACGGTCAGGCCAAAGGCATTGAAGCGGTGTTGATCATGCAGAGTGCAGAGGAATGGGAGCGTTTCCTCCGGTTTATGAATCGCTATGCGGAATCTGCGGGTTTAGAACTGGATCGGGCGGATTAGGCGATCGCCCCCTGCCCAGAATGTTCTGGTGCTGCACGATAATGGAGGGGCGAAAAATCTTTCGCCCCCATGCTCAATTCAGCAATCCTTGCCATGGATGGAGTTCAACCCACAGGGGTTTTACGCCAACTCAGGGCGGTACCTTGGGGGGCAGTATCCGTGGGGCTAATTGCTTTCCCCGCTAACAGGGCTTCAATGCTACGGCGTAAATAGGGCTGAGTCACCGCATTCGCATCGTCGGGTTGATCATCGATCGCCCCGTGGTAACAGATCACCCCCGCTTGATCGATCAGGTAAACTTCCGGGGTGGTGGTGGCCCCAAAGCCCCGGGCCACATCCTGACTGGGATCGCGCAAATAGGGGAAGTTCAACCCCATCTGAGCAGCAAACTGTTTCATTTGCGCAAAGCTATCCCGGGTTTCTTGCTGGGCATCATTGGCATTGATGCCAATTAAACTCACCCCTTGATCTTGAAATTCTGTTTGCATCGCCTTGAGGCGATCCAGGTATTGGGCGACGATGGGGCATTCATTGCCCATAAAAATCACCGCCAAAGCACGAAACTGTTCACGGTAGCGGGTGAGGTGATAGACTTCGCCATCCACACTCGGGAGTTCAAAATCGGGGGCGTATGCGCCAATGAGACTCACGTCAATTTCCTCTGGCATCGTTGATAACCCTATCTTGCACGAATGCGATCGCCTTTAATCCAGCCGACCGTTACAGAGGGCATGGTAGCCGATCAATTTATAGACTAACTTAGCGGCGGTAAACTCCGAAACGACGGAATCACTCAAGGGAGCGAGTTCCATCACATCACAGCCAATCACCCGACGGGTGGTAAACAGTTGCCGCAAAAACTGGGTGGTTTGATCCCAGTTTAACCCCCCCGGTTGCGGTGTTCCCACACCGGGCATGATGGCGGGATCGAGGCCGTCGAGGTCGATGGTGAGAAAAACCGCCTCGGTGGTGATGGCGGCGATCGCCTTTTCAATCCAATGGGGATCTTGACCCCGCTCGTGATCCCACTGTACCGGAATCCCTTGGGCGGCGATCAAATCCGCCTCTTCCTGGCAAATGCTGCGAATCGCCACCGGCAAGGAAGGAATCCCCAGATCCATCACACGACGCATCACACAGGCATGGTTATGGATCGAGCCACAATAGCGATGGCGTAGATCCCCATGGGCATCAATTTGGACAACGGTGAAGGGTTCCGCAAAGGCGGCTTGATAGGCCGCCACGACTCCCGCCGTAATGCCATGCTCACCCCCCAAGGTGATCACGAATTTCCCCGCCTGCAATAAGGGCAAAACCCCCGCTTTCACCACCTCCACCATGGCCTCCGGGGTTAAGTCTGGGTTTTGATCACTATCGGCGATCGCCTCTGCAATGGCAATCCCCACCTTAAAACAGGTGGCTTTCCCCAATTCCACATCATAATGCTCCAACTGATCGGAGGCTT
>RECT01000237.1 GCA_007693875.1 Spirulina sp. DLM2.Bin59 | reverse complement strand
GTGTCCTGATGGGAGAAACATCCATGCAAAACATCAATAAAGCCCTCGCAATTGCAATTGAATCCGAATTGCCGCTTTGCCCCAAGGTTGACGACGGTTTTCCGGGGTACTTGATCGACGGCATTTATACGCCGGTGATTTTTATCGTGATCGTTTGGATCATCATCAATCGTGGTTCAAAATAGCTTGATCTCGAACCATCAAGGAGCATCTCAACCTCCGTTTTTAACCGTATTTTGTTCTACCCTTGTTCTACGGGACAAGGGTAGAACAGCTTCAATAAAAATCAATATTTGGGTAATGGCCCTTTAATCTGGAGCCAGCTAAAGATTTGGATGGGGGTTAATTCAAGGTCGGGGAGCCAAGGGGGGACGGGTAAACGTTGGGATGAATGGCCAGGAAAAAGCGTGGGGGTGTCACTGGCGGGATAGGTGAGGATCAACTGCTCCGCTGGGTCGATCAGCCAACCTAAATCGGTTCCATGGTGCAGGGCTGTCAAAATTTTGCCCGTGACGCGGGTGGCAGGCTGCTGGGGGCTGAGAATTTCAATCATCCAATCGGGGGGAATGGGAAAAAGATTGGCCAGGGTTCCATCGGGGTTGAGGGGCAACCGTTCCCAGCGAAAGATGGCAACATCAGGAATAATCGATTGTCCCCCAAAGGTACAGCGCAATTCTGGCAGGGCGATCGCCCTTTCTTGGGATTCTGCAACTTGGTTAATGGCATGGATCAATTTTTGTTGCAGGCGACTGTGTTGGCCCTGGGCCATGGGTTTACTATGGATACGACCCTGGAGGTATTCGCGGGGGGGTTGGGTTTCGGGTTGGGCGAGAAACCCCCCCAAGGTTAAGGTTTCCGTCGCAATCAAAACCATAGTTTAACCATCCTGATCATTGTAAACTTTCAGCAGCTAGACGAACAGCCGGACGATCTGAATTTGTGGGCAAACGAAAAAAACTTAGGGGTTTTGTGATAATTGTGACGGTATTTCCCAGCATATCGAAAAATTCTACACTGCACCCTGGCTCTCGATTAGCGACAAAATGATATTCAACTACAGAGCCAATATCACCTGCATAAATTCCTTCTTCAGGAAGGTCATGCAACACAATTACATCAGTATAAAGAGAAAACATTTTTGATTGATCCATAATTATCTTGGAAATAGGGTAATTAAACGCGGAATAGTTGTGCCAATGTCAATTTGCCATACAGTTTTGATTACCAAAGGTTTATCAATAGGAGTCATTAAGGTTCCTTGAATTTCATAGCGTGTGCCGTAGTCTGTTTCTTTGATTCTTAATACTTCCATGTTCAGGTGATAACGTCGGATATCCCGTTCTAAACGTTGCCATTGTTCGGGGTGATAGCCATAGCTTAATAATTTTTTAGCTTTTGTCCCACCTCGATCATGATCGATGTTTAAGACATACTGAACGAGTTTGCTCGGGTTGATGATCGCTTGATCATGATTGGGAAGTTTCATGAAGCGATCGCTCTCAGTTAGACCCTAAAGATTGAGTGATCCAGATTTTACGCATCGGCGTGTCCCCTGCTTGCTATTTTTCCCCATTTTAACCCCGACCCGGTGAACCGGCCCTGACAGGAGAGTGCGATCCGCGTTAGCGCACCGATCGCCCCCCGCTTTGGTATAATGAAAGACCACAATCCCGACCGACTTACCGGAAATAAAAATTAACATTGTGGATTGTCCCCCCAGGGCGATCGCTCCGGCACAATCGGTAGGGGCGAGGATTTTTCGCCCCCCTGTTTTTCAAATATGGTAAATCCTATGGTTCAAACCCCTATCCCCCCCAAACTCGCCAAAGTCGAAGGCCTCAAAACCGCCAGCAATCACCTGCGGGAACCCCTCGCCACGGAACTCCTCCAGGACACCACCCACTTCACCGAGAACGCGATCCAGATCCTTAAATTCCATGGCTCCTATCAACAGGATAACCGCGATAATCGCGTTAAGGGCCAGGAAAAGGACTATCAAATGATGCTCCGCACCCGTAGTCCCGGCGGCTTCATCCCCCCAGAACTCTATCTGACCCTCGATCGCCTCTCGGAACAATACGGCAACCAAACCCTGCGCACCACCACCCGCCAGGGCTTCCAAATCCACGGCGTATTAAAGCGGAACCTCAAAACCGTAATTCAGGAAATTGTCCAAAATCTGGGGTCTACCCTCGGGGCTTGCGGCGACTTGAACCGGAATGTTATGGCTCCCCCTGCTCCCTACAAGGATCGCCCTGAATACGCCCACGCCTGGGATTATGCCAATAAAATTGCTGATTTGCTCACGCCCCAAACCGGAGCCTACTATGAAATTTGGCTCGATGGCGAGAAGGTGATCAGCGCCGAAGAGGCCCCCGAAGTGAAGGCGGCCCGGGCCAAAAACACCCATAACACCAATTTAAAAGATCCCGAAGAGCCGATCTATGGCACACAATATATGCCCCGCAAGTTTAAATGCGTGGTGACAGTGCCGGGGGATAACTCCATTGATCTCTATACCCATGATCTGGGTTTGGTGGTGATCACCGATGGTCAAGGGGAATTACAGGGCTTTAATGTCTTTGCTGGCGGCGGTATGGGCCGCACCCATAATAAAGAGGAGACCTTTGCCCGGTTGGCCGATGAAATTGGCTATGTAGCCAAGGCCGATGTTTACGATTTGGTGAAGGCGGTGGTAGCTACCCAGCGGGACTATGGCGATCGCACCAATCGCCGCCATGCCCGGATGAAATACCTGATCCATGATTGGGGGGTGGCCAAGTTTAAAACCCAAGTGGAGCAGTATTTCGGCAAAGCCATTGCCCCCGCCAAACCCCTCCCGGCTTGGCAATATTACGATTACCTCGGCTGGCATGAACAGGGGGATGGCAAGCTGTTCTTTGGCCTGTCGGTGGAAAATGGCCGCGTTAAGGATGCGGGAGATTTTCGCCTCAAAACCGCCCTGCGTACCGTGGTGGAGGAATTTAACATCCCCATGCGCCTAACCGCCAACCACAATATTATTTTTTACGAAATCGAACCGGCTTGGCGCGATCGCATTAATGCCATTTGGCAACAGCACGGTATTGTTAGCAATCCCGCAGACATCGCCCCCCTCCACCGTACCGCCATGGCCTGCCCCGCTCTGCCCCTCTGTGGGTTGGCGGTGTCGGAATCGGAGCGGGTGTTACCGAGTATGGTGGATCGCATTCAGGTGTTGCTGAAACGATTGGGTTTAGGCAATGAAACCTTTGTGATTCGCATGACCGGCTGCCCCAATGGTTGCGCCCGCCCCTACATGGCAGAATTGGGCTTTGTGGGCAGTGCGCCGGGGGCCTATCAAATTTGGCTGGGGGGCAGTCCCAACCAAACCTGTTTGGCGGAACCCTACGCCCAGAAGGTGTTAGAGCAGGATCTCGAAACGTTTTTAGAGCCGTTATTGGTTTGTTTCCGCGATCGCCGTCAAACCGGGGAAAGTTTCGGAGAATTCTGCCACCGCATCGGGTTCGAGGCACTGCGGGCCTTTGCCGAAGGCTATGAACCCCCGGCAAAAAGTCGGCGGATCCGCTATCGCGTCGGCCTCCATGACGACACCTACACCACCCTCAAAGCAGCAGCAGCAGAGCGGGGCGTATC
>RECT01000463.1 GCA_007693875.1 Spirulina sp. DLM2.Bin59 | reverse complement strand
CCCGACATCAGGTTTTGGAGACCTGCGTTCTACCAACTGAACTAAGAGCGCATTATCGGAATCGGCAGTTTTTAATTCTCCCACCGATTCAGTATTGTAACGCAAAACAGGGGTAATGGAAAGCAACGCAGGCAAATAATCACCAATAACCTGTTTAGTCGAGGGAGCGGTCAAACCGCTGTTTGATCCGGGTGGCTTTACCGACGCGATCGCGCAGGTAGTAAAGTTTCGCCCGGCGCACTTTACCCCGCCGCACAATTTTAATATCCGCTACCTTCGGGGAATGGAGCAGGAAAACCCGCTCTACACCCACGCCTTGGAAAATCTTCCGCACGGTAATGGTTTCATTTAAACCCCCGTGGCGCATGGCGATAACCGTGCCTTCGTAGGGCTGAATCCGTTCCTTACCCCCTTCTTGAATCCGAATCCCGACGCGAACTAGATCGCCAACATGGATCGTTGGCAATTTTTCCTTGAGATATTCCGCTTCAACGGAGCGGATGATGTCTGCTGCGTGCAACATTGCTTTTGCCCAAAACTCACAGTCTTCTATAGTACCATGAAAATCTCCTAGGCGAGTTTTCCGGCTCGGGTGACATCTAAAATCAACCCCTCTTTGGCCATTACCGCTGTGGGGGAAACCGCCAGCACATCCTTTTCCACCTGATCTAAGAAGGCATCGCTGTGGTTTGGCTCGTGGTGGAAAATCACCAACTGTTTCACCCCAGCGGCCTCCGCCACCCGCACCCCTTCCTCCCAGGTGGAATGGCCCCAGCCCACCTTGGGAGATTTGGGATTGTGGTATTCCACATCGGTGTACATCGCGTCATAGATGAAAATATCCGCATCCCGGGCTAGATGCAGAACATTATCATCGAGGCGATCGGGAAAATGCTCGGTGTCGGTGCAGTACACCGCCGTGTACCCCTGCCAACTGATGCGATAGCCCATGGCCCCATTGGGATGGTTGAGGGGGGCAGTTTCGATGGTGATGTCATCGAGTTGGAAGGCTTCACCGCAGACAATATCGTGAAACTGGAGGTTAGCGGCAATCTCTGCCACCGGGACGGGGGAATTGATATGGAGCACCCGCTCCTTAAAATGCTTTTCCATGGTCATCACCTCCCCTTCGGGGGGCACTTGACCATGGATGTGAAAGATATCTTGGGGGCTAAAGGTGGGGAAGAAAAAGGGAATGCCCTGGATGTGATCCCAATGGTAATGGGTAAAAAAGACATAGGCTTCAATGGGGGATTGCTTAATCAGGGCCTTCCCCAATACCCGCAACCCAGTTCCCCCATCAAAAATCAAATGCTTGCCGCCAATACGCATATCCACACAGGAGGTATTGCCGCCATAACCCACGGTTTCCGGGCCAGGGGAGGGGATGCTCCCCCGGACTCCCCAAAATTGAACGAGAAATTCAGTTGCAGGCTTTGTTTCCATCATGGCGCACTCAAGGCGTTAAAACAGTACATTGACCCTGATTCCGCAGCAGGTGATCACAGAGGACGAGGGCAACCATTGCTTCAACCATCGGGACTGCTCGGGGCAGGACACAGGGGTCGTGCCGACCTTTGGCAGCGAGGACTGTGGCTTCCCCTGTGGTTGTGACGGTTTGTTGTTCTTTCCCTATGGTAGCAGTGGGTTTAAATGCCGCGCGTAAAATAATCGCTTCCCCATTGCTAATGCCGCCCTGGACACCGCCGGAGCGGTTGGTGACGGTACGGAGCCGACCTTGATCATCCGTAAAGTATTCGTCGTTGTGATCTTTGCCGGTGAGCAGGGTTCCGGCAAAGCCGGAGCCAATTTCAAAGCCTTTCGTGGCCGGTAAGGACATGATCGCTTTGGCGAGATCGGCTTCCAGTTTGTCGAAGACCGGCTCTCCTAATCCGGGGGGAACGTGGCGGGCCACACATTCCACCACCCCCCCCAGGGAGTTTTGATCCCGTCGGGCTTGGTCAATTAATTCGATCATTCGGTCGGCACAGTCGGAATCGGGACAACGGACGATGTTGCTTTCCACCTCCGCGAGGGTGACGGTGGCGGGGTCGATCGCCCCCTCTAAATTTTGAATCCGTTTAACGTAGGCGACGATTTCCACGCCGGCCACTTGCTGGAGGATTTTTTTGGCGATCGCCCCCGCTGCTACCCGACCAATGGTTTCCCGCGCTGAAGAGCGACCGCCCCCCTGCCAATTGCGAATGCCATACTTGGCATCATAGGTGGCATCGGCATGGGAGGGGCGGTATTTATCCCGCATTTCTAAATAATCCTGGGAGCGGGGATCTTTGTTGCGCACCAGGATAGCGATGGGGGTCCCCAGGGTTTTGCCCTCAAACACCCCGGAGAGGATCTCACAGTGATCCGCCTCCTTACGGGGGGTGGTGATTTTACTTTGACCCGGCCGGCGGCGATCCAGTTCAAATTGGATCTCCTCAGGGCTGATGGCCAATTGGGGCGGGCAACCATCAACCACAACCCCCACACCCCCCCCATGGGACTCCCCAAAGGTTGTGATCCGAAACAGATGCCCAAACGTACTGCCCATATCAATTGTGATCGTGTGATTGAGGATGCTAACGCCTGTATTTTAGCCTAACGTTGAAAGGGCCGACCTCCTGCACCCCTCCCAGGATTTCCCTGCCAATTCGGGCGGGTCTGTGGTATCTCTGAAGAATAGATGGCCTGAAAGGCGATCCGCGATAGCGTACCTATCGCCCCTTCACTGGTTATCGGCCCCACCCAGATAGCTGCATTCCTCGCGCTGTGAACCTATGTCCACCCTTGTTATTGTCGAATCTCCCACAAAAGCCCGCACGATTCGGAACTACCTACCGAGCAGCTACAATGTCCAGGCATCCATGGGCCATGTGCGAGATTTACCCTCCTCTGCTGACGAAATTCCGGCGGCCTACAAAGGGCAGGATTGGTCGCAGTTGGGGGTCAATACCCATGAGAATTTTGCGCCGATCTATGTGATTCCGAAAACGAAAAAGAAGGTGGTCAAGGAACTCAAGGATGCCCTCAAAGCAGCGGATGAATTGATTCTGGCCACCGATGAAGACCGGGAAGGGGAGAGTATTTCCTGGCATTTGCTGCAAATTCTCAAGCCGAAAACGCCGCCGAAGCGGATGGTGTTCCATGAAATTACTGAAGAAGCGATTCAGGCGGCTTTAGCAAATTGCCGGGAGATTGATGAAAATCTCGTCCATGCCCAGGAGACGCGGCGGATTCTCGATCGCCTCGTTGGTTATACCCTTTCCCCCCTGTTGTGGAAAAAAATTGCCTTTGGCCTTTCGGCGGGGCGGGTGCAGTCGGTGGCGGTGCGGTTGTTGGTGCAGCGGGAACGGCAGCGGCGGATCTTTCAGGTGGCCCAATATTGGGATCTCAAGGCATTGCTGGGGGTGACGGCGGCGCAGTTTGAGGCCAAGTTAGTCACCTTGGGGGGGAAAAAGCTGGCCACGGGGGCAGATTTTGATCCCCATACGGGCCAAGTGAGTGCGGGGAAAGATGTGGTGTTATTGGATGAGGCGGCGGCCCTGGCCCTGAAGGAACGCCTCGAACCCCAACCTTGGACAGTGAGCCATACCGAAGAGCGGCCCACCACCCGCCGCCCTTCCCCCCCCTTCACCACCTC
>RECT01000172.1 GCA_007693875.1 Spirulina sp. DLM2.Bin59 | reverse complement strand
CAGAAAATACCGTACTTCCTAAAACTTCCACGGTTTCAATCGCCACCGTTGCGCCATTGCCGGGGACTTGATCGGGGGTGGAGGGGGTGGTGGGTGAGGGAAGGAGATCGGGGGCTTGGAATTGACTGGGTAAGATGGGCAGCCCTTCCCAGGGGAGGGGATTTTTTAAGGCGGGCGGGAGTTTATCAACGCTGGGGAGAGCGGCGGCGGGTAATGTGGGGAGACAGACCCCCCAAAGCATGGTTAATACTGTTGTTTTAAGCAGGTTCATCCCGTTTAATGAAGGGGAAGGTTTATTAAAGGGGTTCACAAGGATGGGGCCTTGTCCGGATCAATGGTCTGGAATCAGAAAAAGAGGGGGAGTCAGAAAAAGATCACTGGGGATCAATGGGGGATGACCATGAATCAGCGATGGGTTGGGTGCATTTTGGCGGGATTTTTACTGGCGATGGGCCTCCATGGCTTGCCAGTAATCGCTCAAGTTTCGCCCCAGATGGGGGTGATGGAGCAGGGGGTGTCAGCCTATCAGGCGGGGGATTTAATCAGGGCGATCGCCCAATGGCAACAGGCTTTAACGTTAAACTTGCCCCCGGAAACCCGCGCTCTGGTGCAACAAAACTTAGCCCTTGCCTATCGGGATCAGGGTCGCTTTGACCAAGCCATTCAGGCCTGGAATGAGGCCATCAATCTCTACCGTCGCCACCGGCCCAAGGCTCCGGAAATTGCCCAATGGCAAATTGATCAAGCCCAAGCTTACAGTGGTTTGGGGCAGGATCAGCGGGCCATTGATCAGTTGGAGCCTTTGATCAATTCATCCCTCGATCCGCAACTCCGCATTCTTGTGCAAGGGGCTTTAGGCAATGCCTATAGTCGCATCGGCAAATATGAGGAGGCGATCGCGCAATTCACCAATGCTCTCAACAGTCCAGAACTTCACCCAGAACTGGCCGCCACGCTGTTAAACGATTTGGGCAACACCTACGGCCGCTATTACCAAGACCGGCAACGTCAGGCCACAGGGGCGGAAATTGAGGGGGATTTAGACCTAGCGCGGCAACTCAACGAAGCCGCTGCCACGCTGAAGGCGAAAGGAATTGCAGCCCTAGAGCAAGGGATGGCCCAAAGTACTGATCCCCTACGCCAAGCCCAAGCCCAACTGAATCGCCACAAACTCGCCCCCAATCCTGGCCAATGGCCCGCCATTGCTGAAGCAATTGCGGCTCAATTGCGGCCTTTGCCCCCCAGTCAGGCAGTGGCGATCGCCTGGCTCAATCTCAGCCAACAATTGGAGAGTGATCAACCCCTAGCCCAAACCGCTGCGGCCGCGGCCCTAGAGATTGCCAATCATATCGGAGATCAACGGAGTCAATCCTTTGCTTGGGGACGGTTGGGGGAATGGTACCAAGCCCAGGGGGATGATCGGCGGGGTTTGGCAGCCTTGGAGCAGGCGCAATTTTTAGCGCAACAGAGCAACGCCCCTGATAGCCTTTACCGTTGGCAATGGCAAGCGGGGCGGCTGTTTAATCACCGGGGCGATCGCCCCCGGGCCATCCAAGCCTATCAACAGGCGATCGCCACGCTGCAAACGATTCGCGGCGATCTCGTTTCGGCTAATCGTGATTTTCAGTTTGATTTCCAGGAAGCGGTTGAGCCGGTGTATCGGGAGTTAATGGCGTTGCTGTTTACGGGGGATTCGGTGGCATTGGTGGGGCCGAAACAGGAGAGTAAACTAGCCAATACCACAACGGCAAATTCCGTTAAAGCGGCTCTTGATGTTTTGGAATTGCTCAAACTTGCGGAGTTGCAAAACTTTTTCGGGGATGATTGTGTACAGGTGGCTAAGGCGCAGGGTAATGCTCAGGAGGCGATCGCCGCCAGCAACACCGCCCTGCTTTACTCCGTCATCCTCCCTGAGCAAACCCAAATGATTCTCCAGGCCCCCGATGGCCGGATCATTCATCATCGCGTTGATATTTCCCAAGGGGAACTAGAGGATCTGATCGAAGAGTTTCGTTATCTGTTGGAATTGCGGATCACGAACCAATACCGTCCCCTCGCCCAAAAACTCTATGATTTGCTGATTCGTCCCCTAGCGGCGGATTTAGCGGCCATCAATCCTGACACGATTTTGATGATCAATGATGGGGCATTGCGACGGATTCCCTTGGGGGCATTGCAGGATGGCCGAACATTTTTGATTGAAGAATATGCGATCGCCACCACCCCCAGCCTCAGCCTCACCACCAGCGGCATCCCCACGGATCAAACCCGGATCAGGGCCCTCAGTGTGGGGTTGACGGTGGGCCGGGATGCCTTTGCTCCTTTGAGTAATGTGGCGCAGGAAATCACGGCGGTACAGAGCCTGATGGGGGGGGCCGAAACTCCTGGATCAGGAATTCACGATCGCCAACCTCCGGCAAAACCTCTTAAATGAAGACTTTGCGGTGATTCACATGGCCACCCATGGCAAGTTTGGCATTGATGCGGAGAATACCTTTTTGCTGGGTTATGATCAGACGCTGAGTTTGGCAGAATTGGATAGTATTTTGCGATCGCGTGCCAGTGGCAAAAGCAACCCGCAACCGGTGGCCCTGCTGACGATGAGTGCTTGCCAAACGGCGGCGGGGGATAACCGTTCGGCCCTAGGGATTGCGGGGGCTGCTGTCCGGGCGGGGGTACAGGCGACGCTGGCGACGCTGTGGTATATCAACGATGAGGCGACGGTTCCCCTGATTGAGGAGTTTTATCGTCAATGGCGGGGCGGGGAAATCACGAAAGCGGAAGCCCTACGCCGCGCCCAACTGCGCATGATCAACGACCCCAGTTTTAATCATCCGGCGGTGTGGTCGCCTTTTGTCTTGGTGGGCAATTGGCTTTAGGGGGATGGGGCACAGAATTACAAATTGTTAAGGTAGGGATGTAGCAGGCAAATTGCCTAAAACTCGAAAGCCTTGATTAACAAAGTATTCAAGTCTCTGCTCTTCCCATCCACATCAAAAAAATAACCTCAACCTCCGGAATCATGTGCTAGGGTGGGTTCTATCGTTATGAATGAAAAGTTCTGGTTTTCCATTGCTAAATCAACTGGGCTGCTAATCGTCATCTAATCAATAGTTAGCTATTCAAAACTATAGTATTTGGAGTAAATATTTGTGAAGGATACAGTCAGAAAAGAATTCGAGATTTTTTCGGAGTTAGCTGAAATATGTGCTTCTCCAGGATACATTCATGTAATCGCGTTTCTTTGCTATCGAAACGACATAATTAGATATACTGAAAAATTAACTCCAGAGGATATGCTTCAGCAGTTCTCGAAGAATATGTTGGTAAGAACTGAAATTTCAACTCTTATAGGACTTGCTTGTAAAAAACAGCTAAATATAGGCTTGCCATCACCTGAAATAATTCAAATGTATATTAACAAGACAGATTCTTTGCTGAAAGAAATTCATGCGTCTATGATGCCGCCAATAGAATACATATTTGATTTGAATAAATTGAGTGATCAGAATTTCAATCCATTTAGAGATGGCAGAGTTTTGAGGGAAGCTATTTTTTACAGTGGAGAGAGTGCTTATTATTTTCAATATAGGGATCTTTCAAGGATAAAATACGAAAAAGATAACGATTGGTTCTTGATAAATAAAGGG
>RECT01000452.1 GCA_007693875.1 Spirulina sp. DLM2.Bin59 | reverse complement strand
TTCACCCATTGAAAATATGTGGTCAAAGGTAAAAAGTATACTAAGGAAGATAGGATCTAGAACATACAAGGATTTAATTGAAGCAATTCATAGTGCGATTGAGCAGGTCACAATGGAAAATCTTCGGAGCTGGTACACACATTGTTGCTACTGTGCCTCATGAATCACGAAACCGCTATATTGAAGACCCACATCATGCTAAAAATTAAAAAGACCACGGCGAATAAATTCGCCGAGTCGCTTTCCTCTCAGGGCTAAAGCCGCTGAGTTTCCCGCTTACCGCTATATTTTTTATGAATTTCTTTTTCAATTTGGTTGCTTTGATCAACGGCAGGACGATTAAACCAATGTTTTTCCAGGGAGGTGAGCCAGCTTTCCTTATCCCGCACCGTTAAGATAAATTTACTGCCGGGAAACAGTTGATCCAGTTGGGGATAAAAGGGAGAGACTGTAATATCGGTAATACCATCAAAATGATCCAACAGTGAAAACTGATAATGGCCTTCCGTTAATTCCCGTAACGTGGTTTCATCTTCGGGGTAATGGATCACCTTAAAGCCCAAAATATGTAGGGCACTGGTGAGGCTTTTCGTGCCGGTGCGACTTAACCCCAGGCCGAAAACTTTATAAGGAGACCGGGGTTCAGCGGGCGGTTCAATCGTCCCCCCTCCCACCTGTACCAGTTGCCATGACCAGATTTTGTTCGTCTGCTGATCAATTTCCGCTGGTGAGAGTTCCGGCTGTGGGGGGAAATCTAAGGCGGCGATTGCCTGTTCAGCAATTTCGGGCAGATGGACAATATAATCATCAATTTCTGCCGGGGTTGAGTTTTGGGGAACGGCGGCACGGGTTTGGGCGATCGCCAACTTGGCAATTTCTTCATAGCGCAGAACCATTTTAGGACCTGTGAACTCATCAAATAGGGCTTGGGATTTTTGAATATTATCCAGCCATTTTTTGATAATTTCGGCAAAGTCCCTTTCCGGGTACTTACGGCGATAGGAGTTGACCACCCCTCGACCATCGCGTTGGAGAAAAATTAAGTAACGTTGGGCTGTGGTGTTTTGTAGCAACTGCCATTGCTGACGAATCCAAGGGATCCCAGAACTGGAATCAATCATCAAGGTTTTCTGTTGATCCTGTTTGTGGAGAATTCGCTGGGCGAGTTGTTCATATAAGTCCTGTTCAGCATTGAGGGACAGTTGCCCCCAGATGGAGCAGTCAGGGCCGCAAAACTTACAAAACCGTTTATAAGCTGGGAAGTTCTCTTGGTTGAGATACAGGCTTTTTTTGCCTTCTCCACAAAAGAAGCTTGTGGAGTGGTTGCCCAACAAGAACCCCAACAAGGTTGAACCGGAGTGACCTGTCCCCGCAATAAAACAAACTTTCCGATTGATTCTTGCTTGTGGGTGCTTCAATGGTGTTTAAGGTAGTGGAATTATTGTTCTAGCCTCAGACTCTAGCACTGAAATCAATGGAATGTGATCAGCATAAATGCTGATCCTGCGCAGACCAAGGTACCAAAAACTTGACTAATAAAGATAAAGAGAGTATACTCTAAAAATTTTTGTTAGGGGGGTGGTGTATTGGGGGCATAATTGAGCAACTTGCGGAATATTGGATATAATGGCCCCATTCTTTGCCTAATGCTTTCATGTCTGACTTTCCCTGCCTTGCAAACCTTGACTATCTCCCCTATCTTGAAGGGGGAGAAATTGCCAACGAATGGCAGCAAAAAATTGGGGTTTATGCCATTTTTGATGTTGAAAATACATTGCAATTGGTGGATTATTCCCGCGATATTTACCTAAGTTTGCGCCAACATTTAGTCCGTTGCCCGGAGCAATGTCATTGGCTAAAAGGATTTATGATCAGCCGCCCGAGCCGCAGTCTTTTAGAAGAGATTCGCACGGCTTGGATCGCGGAAAACGGTAGCATACCGCCGGGGAATGGGGAGGAGGGCGATCGCTGGCATCAACCCATTGATGCAAGAGCGACAATGACCCCAGAGGAGCGGGCCCAGCTCAATCGAACGGATGATCTGGGGAAAATCAAACTGCTCAAAAATACCGCCCGTCGCCTTGAGGCAGAAATCCTGACCACCCTGGCCCAACGGGGGGTAACGATGCAGATTCGCTTTAACCCCAAGCTCAAGGAACAGGGTTTGCTCGATGTGAAATAGGGGCCAGTGCAATAGGGGCCACAAAATTTTCTAACTCTAAAAAAAGCTAGTTTACCATGCGTTATTCCTGCTCTTTGCTTTGGGGGTTTGCTGTTGTGATGATCCCGATCGCCTTCAGCTTTCCTGCTAATGGCTCTCCCCATCCCAATACCCCGGTTTTTGAGCCTTTGGAACTGGCTCAAACTGATCAAATCCTCCCCTCAACGCTTTTGCCTCGCTTCACTGGCAATATTCAAACGGGTTCAGGGGAAGCTTACGGCCATAGCCAATGGGGGGTTCAGGGTTTTATGCCTTTTTCCCAAACCCCTGGATTGAATACATTTTTCACCGAAGCCCGTTGGTTTGGCTTTTCTGAGGATCAATGGGGGGGAAATTTCCGGTTGGGTTATCGGGAATATTTGCCCACGGCGGATCTGGTGTGGGGGGGCTATGTGGGTTACGATCTGCGCCGTACCCGTTTTAAACAAACCTTTCACCAATTGGGTTTTGGGGCAGATCTGCAAAGCTCCCAATGGGTAGCGCGGTTTAATGGTTATCTCCCGGTGGGCGATCGCCGTCGTCAGGTGGCTGAGGATCAAGTCACCACCACGGAAAATCAGGCCACCAATTTACGGTTCCAAGGGGAGCGTTTACTTTACGATCTGCTCCGCCAAAAAACCCTGACCACAACGCGCCAATTTGAAACCAGTGCGGCGGGGTGGGATTTAGAAGCGGGGCATATTTTGCTAGATGGGGAAACGGGCCGTCTCTCTGGTTATTTGGGAACCTATTTGCTCAATATCCCCCGCAAGGGCCGGTATTTGGGGGTACGGGGCCGATTGGTGAAGGAGTTGGGCGATCGCTTCACCAGTAGTCTTGCTCTTTCGAGTGATGGCAATTTTGGCACAAATTTAAGTTTGTCTGTGGGGGTGCTTCTGGGGGGGCGATCCCCATCGGAGGCTGCCCCAGCTTCCTCGGTTGTAGCTCGCTTGGGGCGAGGGGTGGAGCGGCAGGAGGCGATCGCCCTTGACCATCAGCGGGAGGTGACTGAAACTATCAGCCGCGATCGCCTTAATGATCAAATTGCCCGCAATCCTGCTACGGGGGATCTGTGGCGATTCATCCATGTGACCGGCGGGGCTATGGGGGGGGATGGTACGGTTGAGAATCCTTTTGGGGAGGTGACGGCGGGGGTGGCGATCGCCCAATCCGCTGGCAATGATGTCATCTATGTTGATGCGGGGACAAATCCAGGGCTGGCGGGTTTTATCATTCCCGATCGCGTCCGGGTTCTCTCTACCGGGGTGGTTCAATCTCTTGATCTTGCAGATGTGGGTCAGGTGCAATTGCCCGGATCAGGCACAGGAATTCTCCCCCGATTACAAGGTTCTCTGATCAATAGTGGCGGATTTAACGGCCAAGTTGGCATGGGCAACCATAGCCAACTTTCTGGTTTTAACGTGATCACCACTGACCTTAATCAGCGGGGCATTTTG
>RECT01000462.1 GCA_007693875.1 Spirulina sp. DLM2.Bin59 | reverse complement strand
GGAACGGGGAACGGGGAATAGGCCATGGGGCCGTTTGTGGTCTGCAACCTGTTTTAAGGTGGGGGCGAAAGATTTTTGTGCCTCCGGCAGGCTTACGCCAACGCCCCTACGGCCATCAATCCCACTCCCTACTTCCCACTTCCCACTCCCTACTTCCCCCCCATACCAGCATTTGCCCCAAAAATTATTACAAAACATTACAAGAATTGTTAAGCTGCTTTGCAACTTAGTGGCGATCGCCCCCCACCTGCCCCCAGGCCGAAAAGCGCCGTGATAGGATCCCCTCAACTAACCAGACTATTATCACGTTAGAGGAGAAAGACCTTGGTACTTAGGGTTGCTGTTGTTGGATCAGGCCCGGCAGGATCTTCGGCCGCTGAGACATTAGCGAAAGCAGGCATTGAAACGTATTTATTCGAGCGGAAGCTAGACAACGCAAAGCCCTGCGGTGGGGCGATTCCGCTCTGTATGGTGAGTGAGTTTGATCTCCCCCCGGAAATCATCGATCGCCGGGTGCGAAAGATGAAAATGATTTCCCCTTCCAACGTTGAGGTCAATATTGGCCACACCCTCAAGGATGATGAATATATCGGCATGTGCCGTCGGGAAGTTCTCGACGGTTTTTTACGCGATCGCGCCGCCTCCCTGGGGGCGAATCTGATCAACGGTACGGTTTACCAGTTGGACATCCCCACGAGCGATCGCGATCCCTACACGCTCCACTATGCTGACCATTCCAGCGGCAGCGCCACGGGGGAAATGAAAACCCTCAAGGTGGATCTAGTAATTGGGGCCGATGGAGCCAACTCCCGTGTAGCCAAGGCCATTGATGCCGGGGATTATAACTATGCGATCGCCTTCCAAGAGCGGATCCGTCTTCCGGAAGACAAAATGGCCTACTACAACGAATTGGCGGAAATGTACGTCGGTGACGATGTTTCCCCCGATTTCTACGCTTGGGTTTTCCCCAAATATGATCACGTTGCCGTCGGTACTGGCACGATGAAGATCAACAAAGCGAAGATCAAGCAACTGCAAGCGGGCATCCGGGCCCGGGCCGCCAAACGGTTAGAAGGGGGCGAAATCATCAAGGTGGAAGCCCACCCCATCCCTGAACATCCCCGCCCCCGTCGCGTTGTGGGTCGCGTTGCCCTTGTGGGTGATGCTGCCGGAACGGTGACGAAATCCTCCGGGGAAGGGATCTATTTTGCCGCCAAATCTGCCCGGATGTGTGCAGAAACCATTGTGGCCACGAGCAACAATGGTCAACGCATCCCCACGGAAGCAGATTTGAAATCCTACATCAAGCAATGGGATAAGCAGTACGGCATGACCTATTTGGTGTTGGATCTGCTCCAACGGGTGTTTTACCGCACCGATGCCACCCGCGAGGCTTTTGTGGAGATGTGCGCCGATGAGGATGTGCAACGGCTCACCTTTGATAGCTACCTCTATAAAACGGTGGTTCCTGCCAACCCCCTGATCCAAATGAAGATCACGGCCAAAACCATCGGCAGTTTACTGCGGGGTAATGCTTTAGCTCCCTAGGCGATCGCCCTTTGGGATTGGATCACAACCGGCAGGAGGTTCAACCTCCTGCCGGTTTTTGCCTAGATTTTGGCTTGGGTTTGAAGGGACTTTAATGATAGACATTGTTTCTTTCTTTAAATGATTACGGTGACTCCTCCCCTTTTCAGATTTTAAAGTGTTTTTAGCGAATAACTCGAATTTCGAGGTCAAGATCTAACTGATTCCATTGGCGGTCTGCTGTGATCACGGGTTGATGGAGAAGTAGACCTGGAGCTAGGCAAGGGCGATCGCCTAGGGATAAGCCTAGCGGTTTAGTGAGGGGTCGTAGCATACCCGTTAGTTGAGCTTGTCGTTCATCAAAGGGAATCACCTCTAAATTTAAGTCGGACAAAATCTGCAAAATCTCCGGTTCTGGGATGCCAATTTCTGCTAACTTAGCAATCACTTCTGATAAATTAACCGTGCCAATTGTTGCATTTTCAATCAGGTCGGTTATTTGTTCGCTACCGCTTTCTTGATTGAGAAATGCGAGGATTGCAGAGGCATCCATGATGACATTACTCATGGATTGATTCCTGGCGGCGTTCTTGCATCAGTTCTTTTGCTAGGTGGCGATTTTTAGCATAGTGTTTCACTAGGGTTTGAGCGCGGGTGAGGGGGTTGGGGGACTGAGTGGAGAGGGAGGAAGAACTTTGCTGTTGATTGAGGATTTTGAAATGTTCGATCATGGTGTGGATTTGCTGGATTTGTGCTGGGGTGAGTCCGGTGAGATCAATGGTTTTGTGCATTTTTGGACTGGGGGCTAGGGTTTGCTGATATTTGAGCTGTTTCGGATGCTGAAAATTTCCTCTAAACAATTTGGAATGGCGCAGATGCTATCTTTCTAGATTTTGCAGCCATTGCAGAAGGGTTGTGATAAGATTGGGGTCGGTGGTGAGGAATTGCGGTAATCGGCACTCAGGGAGGGGTTGGCCTACAACCACGGTAATAAATGAAGAAGTCTGAGTTTTTAATTTTCTGCTGGCATAATGAGTGAAATTGCTTGATTTCTGTGTTTTCGATAGATTGTAAAATCACTATCTAGGGTAATAATTTGGCTATCTTCATACATTTCACTCATTCTGACTAAACAGGCATCAGCTAACGACATAGGAACTGAAATATAGCGTTGCATGAGAATCTCTATCGCTTCTATTTCTTCGTTTACACAAAAAGGAATAGCGATATGTCCCTGCTTAATTAATTTTAAAATGGTTGCTTGTCCTTGATGAATTCTTCGAGCAAGAAAACAAGCTTCTGTGATTACAGCTTCATTGGTAATAACGGGAGCAGTAATTTTTGAAAATTGGTTAACAGCCCAATCATGAAATTTATCTTTTGGCAAGAGAAAAGCAATTAAAACTCCAGTGTCTACAATGATTTTTTGACTCATTTTTGACCTAATTTTTCTAAATATTGAGGATTGTGGGACAGATCTTCTAAGTCACTATCAAGACAGCCTATAAATTCTTTAGCTGCTTCTGCAAATGAAATTTTGGTGGATTCTATGGTTTGAGGTGCTTTTTGCTGTTGGCTGGATTGGTATTCTAGGAATTCTACGAATTCAATTATTTTGAGCCATTGCTCAGGGGGCAGTTTTTGGATTTTCTGGATGGTTATTTCTAAGTTGAGCATTGTTCTGGATATGCAAGGGGATGATTTTGATTTTAACAATATTGGAATAGGTTGTGTGATTTCATAATGAATGCCTCTCTATCGTTCTAGGTTTTGCAACCATTGGAGGATTTTAGCGATGAGATCGGGGTCGTTTTCTAGGAATTGGGGGAGTCGGCACTCAGGGAGGGGTTGGCCTACAACCACGGCGATGGGGGGATGGCTGAATCGGGCGAGTTGATTGAGGACGGTGGGATCTAGGCCTTGGGGGGGTGGGTCGGTGGGGGCTTCGTAGAGGATGAGGGCGATTTTTGCGGTGCTGAGTTCGTCTTCGCAGTAGGCTTGGAGTTGGGCGATGGTGTGGGGTTTGTTGTTGATGGGGGGGCAGTTTGCTTTTTTGAGGGCGGTGTAGATTTGGAGGGCGGGGTTGGTGGGGTCGCTGAAGCGGCTACCGTCGATGCAGATGGGTTGGTTGTTGGGGG
>RECT01000460.1 GCA_007693875.1 Spirulina sp. DLM2.Bin59 | reverse complement strand
CATCGCCCAGGCCGACCGGGTCAGCGACTGGGCCGGCGCGGGTTTTGACCAGGTCCGCCCGCATTTCCTGGACATAGCCGAGGATGCCATTGAGGATGACAATGGCGAGGATGGCGATCGTATCTTTAAAGGGGACATCTACCCCCTCGCCATTGCGCAGGGCGAGAAAATCTAAAATTCCCGACACCAACGCCACCCCCATCAACATCACCAGCATGATATTGCTGAATTGATCGAGGAGAATTTGCCAGCGGTTGCGGCCCTGGGCTTCAATAATTTCATTGGGGCCGTAGTAGAGCCGGTGTTGCTCCACCACGGGGGAGGTGAGGCCTTGGCGATCGCTCTTGAGGCTCATCAACGTATCGTCAACGCTCTGGGCATACCAAGGCTGGCTAAGGTCGGGTAGGGGGGGCATCGGTGAAGTCACAGGGTCAAGGAAATAAGAGGGCAGACAGGAAAATTAATCCCCATTCGGATTAGAGAGGAAAGAGCGCACCACCATGAATCCTGCCCCCAGAGCCACCACCATGATCACAATAATCGCAAACCACAGCACCCAATGGTTAAGGGAGGGGGAGCGCTGATCCCAGCCTGGCCGGCGGCCATCGCGCCGCTGCCGAGGCTCACCGCTGTATGCTCCACTGCTGACGGTTTCGATCCGCTCCTCTGGGGGGGTAAAGCTGGCGGGATAATCCGCAGCCCGGGGGGAGAGGATGCGGGTTTCCTCGAATCCTTCGGGATCGACGCGGATCTGGAGGGGAGCGAGATAATCGGCGATCTGTTGGAGGGCGGCGGACATTTGGCGGTTTTGAGCCAAGAGGTCTTGGTTTTCCGCCTGTAACTGGGCTGCTTCGGCTTGGAGGGCCTGGAATTCGTTGGCCAGTTGGCGGTAAACGGGAATCGGGACGGCCGCCTGGGGGGGATTCCCTGGGGGGGCTGCCTTGGGTTGGGCCAGTTTAATCCCGGGTTTAGGTTGGGGTTGATCCTGAAATTGCGGTGCGTTGGCCATAGCCGGTCAAATCCTCATGAATGATGGTGAACCGTTAGACGATTATCCCTGGGAGAGCAGGGGGAAGAAGTGGCCGATGGGGCCAGTTCCCTGGCCAATGGCGATCGCATGGTGGAGGGCTTGGGTGACGTAGGCCTTGCCCCCGGTAATACTGGCTTTAAGGTCGTGACCGAGGGCCAGGTGGGCGGCGATCGCCGCCGACAATGTGCAACCCGTGCCATGGGTATGGGGGGTTTGTACCGCCACCGTGGTTAAGACCTCCAGGGTTTCACCGTCATACCAAACATCGGTTCCCTGAAGTTCACCCCGAAACCCGCCCCCCTTAATGAGCACCGCAATCCCCGTATCGTCATAGATCCGCCGGGCCGCCTGCTCCATCATCGCTAAATCGGTAATCTCCTGTTGAGCCAGGATTTGGGCTTCGTAGCGGTTGGGGGTAAGCAATGTGGCCAGGGGAAAGAGGCGATCGCGCAACGCCGTCACCGCCTCCGCCGCCAACAACTCCGCCCCCGAACGGGACACCATCACCGGATCCACCACCAAATGGGCAACGGGAAACTGCGCCAAATGGGCCGCCACCGCTGTGATGATCTCCCCATTGAGCAACATCCCCGTTTTTGCCGCCGTGATGCCAATATCCCCCTGCACCGCCGCGATCTGCGCCACCACCGCTTCCGCCGGTAAAGCATCCACCCGCATCACCCCCTGAGTATTTTGGGCTGTCACACAGGTGATCGCACTCATGCCATGGACACAATGGATCGCAAACGTGCGGAGGTCGGCTTGGATACCCGCGCCGCCGCCGCTATCAGAGCCAGCGATCGTCAATACCCGCGCAATGGTCATAGCCTTCTACTGTCGTCGGGGAAACCGCCGCCGCTGCAAAAACTCCGGAATATCCAAACCGCCGCCGCCAGGATTGGGCTGGGGGGACATGGGAGCAGGGGGCGGACTAGGGGACATGGGGGGAGTTGGGGGCTGCTTCGGTAACGTAGCACCAGTGGCCTGGGCCCGACCCTTCCCCGTCGTCGTGGAGCGGCTTGTCGTATTCCCCTTTGGGGTTTCGCCATTAAAGCCTGTGGCAATTACCGTAATTTTCACTTCCCCCTGCATTGCCTCATCAATCACCGCCCCAAAAATAATATTGGCATTGGGATCAACAACTTCGTAGATCGTTTCAGCGGCAGTGTTCACCTCATGGAGCGTCATATCAGGGCCGCCGGTAATGTTAAACACAACTCCCTTCGCCCCTTCAATGGAGGACTCTAACAACGGCGAGGAAATGGCCATCACCGCCGCTTCCCGCGCCCGGGACTTACCCGAACCCAGGCCAATCCCCATCAAGGCTGAACCCGCATCTGCCATCACTGCCCGGACATCGGCAAAGTCCACATTCACCAACCCCGGAATGATAATAATGTCAGAAATCCCCTGCACCCCTTGCCGGAGAATATCATCGGCAACAATGAAGGCTTGCTGCACAGGGGTTTCTGGGGAAATCACCGACAACAGCTTGTTGTTGGGGATGACAATCAACGTATCAACACGACTTTGCAGCGCCGCGATCCCTTCCTCGGCTTGGGTGGTGCGCCGTCTACCTTCAAAGGTAAAGGGTCGGGTGACAATCCCCACCGTCAAGCAA
Organism: Spirulina sp. DLM2.Bin59; assembly: GCA_007693875.1. Taxonomy (GTDB): domain Bacteria; phylum Cyanobacteriota; class Cyanobacteriia; order Cyanobacteriales; family Spirulinaceae; genus Spirulina. Next base: position 1,032 of record RECT01000460.1, on the reverse strand, counting down.
CCCATTTCCTTGGCTACTTCCGCCACAATGGGCGAGGCCCCGGTTCCCGTTCCTCCCCCCATCCCAGAGGTGATGAAAACGAGATCCGTTCCTTCTAGGGCGTTGGCAATTTCATCGCGGGATTCTTCCGCTGCCTTTTGGCCAATGGCAGGGTTGCCGCCGGCTCCTAAACCTCTAGTCAGTTTCTGACCAATTTGGAGGCATTTGGAGGCAGAGGTCATCTCTAGGGCCTGGGAATCAGTATTGATCGCCCAGAACTCAACGCCTGTGATGCCGCTGGCAATCATGCGGTTTACGCCATTACAGCCCCCGCCTCCGACCCCAATCACTTTAATCTTGGCAGCGTTGCTCGGCATGATCATGTCCCGAGGTGTAGTCTCGGGCTGGGATGGTGGATATTCAGATTGGGGGAGGGATAACCCCGGATTATTAAAGGGTGTGTTGCTAGCCACAGTCACAGGTGCGTATTGTTGAACAGGTTGGTTGTTTCGATTCTAATGCGATAGACAGGGTTTAGTTTACAACCAACCCCAGGGTTTGGTCATCTGAATTAAATATTAGGGCAAGTCTTCCCAGCCGTTGCGTCGATGCGCCAATTGGCTGAAATCTCTCCACTGCCTTAAATTTTCGCCCCCTCCTCCCCTGAAGGCTCGCACCGGAGGAATTCCCCATAAACCCAACCTTTGGGCTGCTGGATTTCGCGCCATTGGGCTTCGTTGTTGCCGGTGAGGCGGACAATGGTTCCGGCTTTCAGGCCGTTGATGATTTCACCGTTGGGGGTAGCCCGTACCCGTAGGGCACTGTTGACATTGACCACCTCGCACCGTTGAGCGGGGGTTAACCAACCATCAAGCTGCTCTGTCCAGGCGTTGACCTGCTCCACCCATTCCCCCACTTGGCTCACCCAAGGCGGGAGGACTAGGGCTTGGGAGAGGGATTCGGAAACGGATTCGAGCCAAGATTGGAAGGCAATCCCCGCACCGATGCCGACGGAAAGGGCAATGCAGCCCCCGGCTAACTTGAGCCGTCGGC